>NZ_BAAIEW010000021.1:0-60689 GCF_054654515.1 Desulfothermus okinawensis JCM 13304
TACTTAGCGAAAAGATATCTAAAATAGAAGAAGTTGAATATAAACATGAAGAGACCAAATCAGATCTAAAAGTTTTAATTGAAGTAGTGAAACAGGGCTTTGATGATATGAATAAAAGATTTGAAGATATTAACAAGAGATTTGATATGATGTTTAAGTTTATGAGTCTTGGATTTACAATGATAACAATCTTAATTGTGGTATTTAAGTTTATTGATTGACGTGGCAATAAATTTTGAAAAGAAGGTTTATCTTATAAATCATCCCTCAGTGTTATTTTTCATTCTTTTTGTAAATACATAAACAAATAAAATAATAAGAAGCAAAAGAATAATCACTTTGTAGTCTGTGAAATCCAGATATGATATTCCCATTCCAACCAGGTAGCCTGATCCAAAATAGGATATACCCCAGAGTATTCCACTAAGTGATGAGAAAATAATAAAAAAAACAGGTTTCATATCTAAGAGACCTGCAACAAATGGTATAACAGGCCTGAAAACGCCTATAAACCTTCCCACAAAAACACTTATTCCTCCATATTTATTAAAAAATTCTTCTCCTTTTTTTATGTACTCAGAGTATTTTTTGTAAAGTTTTAAAAATGTTTTTCTGTCTCTTATAAACTTTGCCAGAAAAAAGCTCGAGAAATCAGCCATGATAGCACCAATGGCCCCTGCAAAAATGGAGTAATAGATATTTAAAATTCCATGATAGGCCATAAGACCAACTGAGAATGCAAAGGCAGCACCAGGCATAACAAGACCTACAAATGCAAAGGACTCCAAATAGGACATTAGAAATACAAAGCTGTAGCATAGAATCGGATGTGAATAAGCAAGTCCCCTGGCTAACTGAACCAGTTCGTTTACCATTTACAATCTCCCTTTAAAAATGGACAAAAATTAAGGACATCCTGGGTGTATTCATTTTTTCCAGAATCATCTCTGTACTGGATCAGTGGCGGTTCAACTGTTAAATATGGGCTTCCATTTTTTACTGCTTCAATCAAGAATACTTTTGATGATTTTTTTTTGTGTCCATGGATGAATTTAATTCTTTTTGGCTCAAAATTATATTTTTTTAGAACAGAAAATAGATAACCCATTCTTTCTGCTAAATACACAATGCAGAGTGTTCCCCTGTTTTTTACCAGATAGTTTCCAGCATAAATAAAATCATCTAATGTGGCCCCTTCCTCAAATCTAGCCCTATTTTTATCTAAATTGGGTGAAACCCTCCCCATTTGTCTGTTTCTGTATGGGGGATTTATGACCCCTAAATCAAATTCCCCTGCCCTTAGTCCTTTTGTTTTTTTTATTCTTCTTACATCCCCCAAAATACAAATAAAATTTTTATCAACCCCAAAGTTTTTTGCATTTTTTTTGGCACACTCAATCATTGCCCTGTCCACCTCGAGCCCAACTATTTTTAGGTCTAATTTAAGATTTTTTAATAAAACACCTATGGAGATAACACCGCATCCACAGCCAAGATCGATTATTTTGTCCCTTTTTTTTGGTCTTATAAAGCAGGATAAAAAAACAGAGTCAATCGAGAATTTGTGTCCCTTTTCAGGTTGCAAAAGTCCTCTGGGAAATTTTTCTGGATACATATATTTTTAAGCGAGAATTATGGGTATTAAAATGGGAACCAAAGTGCTTAGCACTGCGCCATTTATTATTGAGATTAAAGAATATTTATTGCCTGCATATTTGTAGATAACAGGGAGTGTTGTGTCCATGGAAGTTGCTCCACCTGATGCAATTGGGGCAAGTTTTGCAATATATCTTGCGAGTATTGGAGCAGAGACCAGGGTCACAACCTCCCTTATTATGTTTGATATAAGGGCTATAGCACCTATTGCCTCTCCCCTTATTTTACCAATTATAATGCTGGATAGGCTGTAGTATCCAAAGCCAGCTCCAATGGCCATGCATTCTTTTAGATCAGGAATAGATACAAGGAAAAAAGCAGCAGCTGCTCCTAAAATCGAGCCAACTGCAACTAGTATTGGTACCAGGGCTGTTATGAGATTTATTTTAAATATTCCCTTTAAGGCAGATTGGTCGCTCCCAATTGAGATGCCCACAAGAAAAAGTAACATATACAAAAGATAATCTTCTACAGAGTATGTTATAATAGTCTCTCTTGGTATTATGTGAAAAATTCCAAATATAATTCCCACACAAAAAAAACACAGCAACAAGGCGCTAAATCTCATTTTATCTTCCTCTCAATTGGCAAAATAAGCAAGATGCTTCCAATTATGGAAAATACAGATATGATAAGGGCATCATATCCCATTGAAAACAGGTTTTTCATGATAGATGGATTTGAACCCATTAAAAAACCAAGTATAAATAGAAGTAAAAATACTGAGAGTTCGCACAATCTCTGGCATATTCTTATTAATGCATTATGTTTTTTTAAAAAAACTCCAAAGATTATCCCTACAATAAAAAAAAGAATTAATTTATACATTTAAAATCCTCCAGCCATGTGTTCAGTAAGTTTACAGGGACATTTATTTTTGCTACAAAATTTTTTCAAGCAAAAGAAAAAGTATAGGGAAATTCTAAAAAGTTCAAACAGATTTTAACATAAAAAATCAAGGAGATATATATGGCAGAATTTTCCAGAAGGATTTCAATGGTAAAGCCCTCAGCTACCCTGGCCATGAATGCCAAGGCCGCAGAACTTAAATCCCAGGGAGTAGAAGTAATTAGCTTAGCTGTTGGACAACCAGATCTTGCCCCTCCAGAAAGTGTTCTAAAAGGAGCCAGGGAGGCCATTGATAAATTGATGACAAAATATACACCTGCTGCTGGACTTCCAGAGGTGTTGGACGCTGTTTGTGAATATTATAACAGATTTTATAATGCAGGTGCAAAGAGGGAAAACGTAATTATTACAAATGGAGGAAAGCAAGGTCTATACAATCTTATGCAGATCTTAGTAGATCCTGGTGATGAGGTATTGATTCCAGCTCCATATTGGCTCAGTTACCCTGACATGGTGATTTTGGCAGGAGGGACTCCAAAGATAGTTCCAACAGAGGCTGAAAACAATTTTATGACCTCACCTTCAGAGCTTGAAAAATATGTCACAGAAAAGACCAAGATATTGGTTTTAAATACTCCATCAAATCCAACAGGGTGTCATTATTCTCAGGATAAATTTGATGAGATATGTGAATTTGCAATAAGCAAGGGCATTTTTATAATTTCTGATGAAATATATGACCAGCTTATATACCCCCCAGCTCATCCCACATCTGCCTCAAAGTGGTTTAAAAAATACCCCGACAAAGTGGCCATAGTAAATGGTCTTGCCAAGAGCTTTGCTGTACCAGGGTGGAGGATTGGATACGTGATATCAGATAGCTTGGTTATAAAGAATCTGTCAAAATTACAGGGGCAATCCACGTCAAATGTATGCTCAATATCTCAAATGGCTGCCCTAAGGGGCCTCTTAGGAGATTTATCCTTTTTAGAAGAAAACAGAAAAAAGTTTTTTGAGAGGAGAAACTATATACTTGGCAGGATAAATTCAATTGAAGGGATTATATGCCCAGAGCCAATGGGTGCCTTTTATGTTTTTCCAAGGGTAGATAATTTGTACACAGACAAGATCAATAGTTCTCAAAGATTGTGTGAATACCTTCTGGAAAAAGCAAATGTTGCCCTGGTTCCTGGAATTGCTTTTGGAGATGATAGGTGTATCAGGTTTTCATATGCAGTGGATATCTCTGTTTTGGAAAAAGCAATGGATCAAGTAGAAAAGGCATTAAAAGCACTATGACAATCCCCAGGCTCACTCCAGATCCAGCACATCCCTTTCAACTGGCAAAATTTTTGTCCTGGACCTCTCTTATATTGATTGTAGGTTCAGGACTTTTTTTAACTGTTATTATCAGTAATTATGCCAAAGAGACAGTGCTAAAAAAGGACAAACAATTTGCAAAACTCCTGGCCGAGAACCTAAACCATCAGATTTATCAGAGATTTTTACTCCCCACAGTCCTTGGTTTTGGACGGGTGGAACTGAGAAAAAAAGAGCAATATGAGCGTCTGGATCTTGTTGTTCAGTCAACTATACATGGTTTTAAGGTCCTGAACATAAAGATATATGATTTAAAGGGCATGGTGTCTTATTCTACTAACAAAGACCTTTTGGGGACAAAAAAGCCCATGTCTATATTTAAAGATGCTTTAAGCAGAGGTATTCAGTTTAAGGTAATTAAAAAAAGGGGTTTTAATATCTGGCCATTTAAACTTGAAAAAAAATCTGTTGTACTTGTGACTCTATTCCCTTTAAGGGTCGAGCGGGAACTTTTTCCTAAAAATGCTGGAGAAGTGGTGGGCATCTTAGAATTTTCCCAGGACATATCCGAGGACTATGAAACCATCTACTATTTTCAATTTTTAATAACAATAGCTGTTTTTTTCTCCTCACTAATACTCTTTATTTTACTCTATGTGGTGATACTCAGGGCCGATAGGATACTTCAGGAGAGGATTAAAGAAAAGGAAGAGCTGGAGAGGGCAGTATATCAAAATGAAAAGCTCGCATCCATGGGAAGGATGGTGGCAACCATTTCCCATGAAATAAAAAATCCCCTTGGAATAATACAAAGTAGTGCTGAGATGCTCTCTAAGAAATTTGCAAATGAAAAAGGGGCTGCATCTAAGCTGTCTAAGGCAATTTTTGAGGAGTCAAAGAGGCTCTCAAATATTGTAAATGACTTTCTAGATTACGCAAGACCAAAAGAGCCAAAACTAGAAGAAATAGACCTGGTAACTATTGTAAATGAGTGTATTGCATTTTTTAAACAAGAGGCAATCAAAAGAGATATTGAATTTAAGATAGATCTTCCAGAAACCCTTACAATAAAAGGAGATAAAAATCTTTTATACAGGGCAATATACAATATTATTAACAATGCAATGGATGCAATAGATGCTCATGGAAAGATAGAAATTAAATGGGACAAAGATTCACTTATAATCAAAGACTCTGGTCCAGGATTTGAAGAACCATTTATGGAAAAGTATTTAGAGCCATTTTTCACCACAAAGGATTTTGGTACTGGACTGGGACTTCCCATTGCTTATAATATTTTAAAAGGACATGGGGTGGAAATAGAGCTTAAAAATGAAAATGGTGGATTGGTTAAACTCAAATTTCCAGATTAGCACTGGGCACGGACCCAGGTTGTGGTTAGTGATTAGTGAATAGTGAGAGGTGAAAGGTAGAAGGGCGATTAGTCTTTAGTTATTATTAGTGATTAGTAGAAGGTAGAAGGATGAAGAGTACTAAAACATTGAACCTTGAACGTTGAACTTTAGACACAGATCACAGACACAGACTTAACTACATACAGGAGTCAAATCATATGTCTTCTCCCCACATACTAGTAGTGGATGATGAAAAAAACTATTTGATATTGTTAGATGCCCTTCTCTCAGAAGAGGGATATGAAGTAACTGTAATGCAGGATCCAGAAATGGCCCTTATGTATCTTAAGGAATCAGAAGTTGATGTGGTTATAACGGATTTTAAAATGCCAGGTATAAATGGCCAGGAACTACTTGAGAGGGTCAGGGAAATACATCCCCATTTGCCTGTGATTATAATGACCGCCTATGGTTCTGTTGATGGGGCTGTGGAAGCAATGAAGTGTGGGGCATTTGACTATATAAATAAGCCCTTTTCCAATGACGATCTTTTGCTTTCTGTGAGTAAGGCAGTCAAGATGTCAGATGCCTATAGAAAAAACAGACTACTATTAGAATCCATTGAGGAGAACCACTGCATAAAAAAGATAATTGGAGTTAGTTCAGCAATAAAAGAGTTGCACATTCTTATAAAAAAAGTGGCTGCAACCAATGCAAATGTACTTATAACCGGTGAATCTGGAACAGGAAAGGAACTGGTTGCCAGGGCCATACACTACTGTTCTTCAAGGAAAAATGAGCCATTTATTGCAATAAATTGTACTGCCCTAAATCCAGGGGTGTTAGAGAGTGAGCTCTTTGGACATGAAAAAGGTTCTTTTACTGGAGCAATTGCCCAGAAAAGGGGAAAATTTGAACTGGCCAATGGAGGAACTATTTTTTTAGATGAAATTGGAGAATTTCCAATTGAACTTCAGCCCAAATTGCTACGTGTAATCCAGGAACATGCATTTGAAAGGGTTGGAGGGATAAAGACCTTGAAGTCAGATTTCAGGGTTATAGCCGCAACAAATAAGGATTTAAAGAAAGAAGTAGAAGAAGGTAGATTCAGAGAAGACTTATATTATAGGCTAAATGTGGTTAATATCCAAATTCCTCCTTTGAGGGAGCGTACAGAAGATATTCCCCTATTGGCTATCCATTTTTTGAAAAAATACAGTGAAGAAAACAAAAAACAGATAAAGGGTTTTACCCCTGATGCCATGCAACTTTTAACCGCATATAATTGGCCTGGCAATGTGAGGCAACTGGAGAATATCATAGAGAGCACAGTGGTCTTAACACAGTCCCATGAAATCTCTGCTGAAGATCTCCCAGCAGAATTAAAGGATGAGTCCAGGCAATTTAAAAGTGCTGTGGACATGCTCCCTGACAATATCAATTTAAGTGAATCCCTGGAAAAGATCGAAGCAGCCCTAATAAAACGCGCCCTTGTAAAAAGCAATTTTATTCAGGTAAAGGCAGCAAAGATGCTGGGTATTTCAAAGAGCTTGCTTCAATATAAGATGAAGAAATACAATATCTCAGTAAAACCATGAATCATAAGAAAAATGATCCTCACAGCAACCTCCCTTCGCTGGATAGGTTTTTCTATGACTTAAGGGCCTCTAAGATATTTAAAGATCAGATAGTTTACACAGGACAGATTAAAGGAAATGACCCAGACTATGAAACTTTAGATTTCTTAAATAAAGATATAAAGGTTCTCTTAGAAAAGAATTCAATAAAAAAACTCTATTCTCACCAGGCCAGTGCGCTTAAATTAATTAATCAGGGCACAGATGTGGCAGTTGCCACCCCCACTGCAAGTGGTAAGTCCCTTATCTACAATTTGGCTGTATTAAATGAGTACTTAAAAGATAATTCAACAACTGCCTTATATCTATTTCCCTTAAAGGCCCTTGCCCAGGACCAGTTAAAGGAGTTTAAAAATTTTATAAAACTCCTGCCTCCATGTATAAATGGGCCTACTTTAGAGGTATATGATGGGGATGTGTCCTATTTTAAGAGGTATAGGGTCAGACAAAATCCCCCCAATGTACTTATAACCAACCCAGATATGCTACATGTGGGTATTTTGCCAAACTATATTAGCTGGAAAGAGTTTTTTATGAACCTCAAATTTATCGTAGTAGACGAGGTTCATACATACAAAGGGGTTATGGGTTCCCACATGGCCTGGGTGTTTAGAAGGCTCATTAGAATATGTAATTTCTTTGGTGCTTATCCAATTTTTATATTTTGTTCAGCAACAATTGGAAATCCAGAAGAGCTCATTGAAAAATTGACAGGTAGAAAAGCTATCTTGATTTCAGAAAGTGGAGCCCCTAAGGGAGATCAGGAATATATTTTCATAAATCCAATGTTATATGGTCCAGCAAAAACCGGTTTTATGTTGCTAAAGTCTGCTGTGTTAAGGGGGATAAAGACCATTGTGTACACAAATTCAAGAAAATTAACAGAACTAATTGGTTCCTGGACAAAAATAAGACTAGGTCCCCTTGGGCATAAGGTAAGTGTGTACCGGGCTGGACTTCTACCTGAAGATAGAAGGGAGATTGAAGCAGGACTGGCAAAAGGAGATATAATCGGGGTAGTCTCTACTTCAGCACTTGAGGCAGGTATTAATATTGGTGGACTGGATCTTTGTATACTTGTTGGCTATCCTGGTTCAATTATGTCTTTTTTTCAGCGATCAGGCAGGGTAGGCAGAAAAATGCAAAAAAGTGGGGTTGTGTTAATTGGAGGAGAGGACAACTTAGATCAATATATCCTATCCCACCCTGAAAAGTTTTTTAAATTAACACCAGAAAATGTTTCCATAAACCCGTATAATGAACAGATAATGACAAGACACCTCATGTGTGCAGCCTGTGAGATGCCCATAAAAATGGGAGAGACAAACGGGCAAAGGGAAAGAGGTGCTCTATTTAGTGTTCAAAGTTCAAAGTTCAATGTTCAAAGTTGTATTGAAAAGCTTATAGATAGAGGTCTTTTAATTCAGGATGAGAAAACAGGGGAAATTTACTCAACAGATTCTCATATACACAAAAAGGTACATTTAAGGTCAGGTTCAAATAATTTTATAATAATAAAAAATGATGGAACAGTAATTGGAACAATTGATAGATACAGGGCATATCATGAGACATATCCAGGGGCTATATACCTTCACAATACCAGGACATATAAAGTAGAAGATTTAAATGTATTGGAAAAGCAGGTGGTCTTAAAAAGTGTGAATGTAAAATATTTCACAAAACTCATTGTGAAAAAATCCACTTCAATTTTAGATACTCATGATACAAAAGAGTTTAATAAATTAAAGATTGAATTTGGTAGACTTAAGATTAAAGAGGTTTTTCTGGGATTTGAAAAAAGGAGGATAAAAGACCACAGTCTGCTAACTTTTAATGAGCTTAATTTAGATCCCCTTGATTTTGAAACCCAGGGATTGTGGATCCAGTTCCCATCTGAATTTAAAGAGAATGCAGAAAAAAGATATATGCATTTTATGGGAGGCATACACGGTTTAGAACACTTATTAATTGGGGTTATGCCCTATGTGGTGCTTATGGATAGGAATGATATAGGTGGAATTTCCATGGACTATAATGAAGAATTAAAATCTCCAGTAGTGTTTATATATGATGGTGTTGAAGGCGGGATAGGTATATCAAAGGAAGGATATGAGAAAATAGATGTTTTATTTTCAATAGCAAGGGATATTTTGTCTTCCTGCGACTGCAGCTTGGGTTGTTTTAAGTGTATTCATTCTCCAAAATGTGGATCAGGTAATCGTCCTCTGGACAAGGAGTGTACTAAACATATTATGGATCTTGTTTATAATAATTTTTCTAATAATCAAAGAAGTAGCCAGAAATCCTTATCTGAAATTGTCTGCAAGCATTCTGAGGTAAGAAACAATATGTTAAGAAAGCATGGTTATGGAGAAGAAAATATTAATTTCGGGGTGCTGGATATAGAGACCCAGAAGTCCGCTCAAGAAGTTGGTGGGTGGAAGAATGCACATGCAATGAGGGTCAGTTGTGCAGTTTTGTATTCCGTTAAAGAAGATGATTATCTGGTTTTTTATGAAGAAAATTTAGACAGGTTATTTGATGAGTTAAAAGGACTTGATTTAATAATTGGATACAACATAAAGAAGTTTGACTATTCAGTACTTGGTCCATATGCATCCTTTGATTTAACATCCCTGCCTACCTTAGATCTATTAATTGAAATACACAAAAGACTTGGATATAGAATCTCTTTGGACAATGTGGCCAAATCAACTTTAAATGTGGGAAAGAGTGCAAATGGTCTTTTGGCCCTTAGGTGGTGGAAACAGGGAAAGATAGACAGAATCGTTGAATATTGCAAAAAGGATGTGGAAGTGACCAGGGATGTATATTTATTTGGTAAGGAGAGGGGATTTATCTATTTTTCCAATAGGTCTGGCAACAAAGTGAGACTTGAGGTCAATTGGTGATGTAGAGTTTTTTGTATATTTTTGTGCATGTTATTTTGTTGACCTACCTCCCTTGAGCGGTTTAAGTATCATGACCATCACCAAACATTTAGGAGAGGTATTTATGCAAGAGAAAAAAATATGTGTGTTATTCCCAGGTCAGGGCTCTCAAGAAAAGGGAATGGGAAAAGACCTGGCTGATAGTGATAAGGATATTATGGAGCTCTGGAAAAAAGCAGAAAAAATATCAGGAGCACCACTCAGGGAGATATACTGGGATGGGGATGAAGAGGAAATGGTCAAAACCATATACCAGCAGCCAGCCCTATGTGTTGTAGGTATCAGTCTATGGGAAAAATACAGGCCCAATGTAGATTTTTTAGCAGGACACAGTGTGGGTGAATATCCAGCCCTAATTGTGTCTAAGGTCCTTGGATTAGATGAAGGACTTAAATTGGTGTCTCTCAGGGGAAAACTCATGTATGAGGCAGGTCTGGATTCTCCAGGAAAGATGGCTGCAATATTAAAACTCACAAAAGAAGATGTGGAAAAAATTGTCCATGAGGCAGCCAGTAATTCAGAAAAGGTTTTATGTATTGCCAATTACAATAGTCCTAAACAACTGGTAATTAGCGGTGATAGAGAAGCTGTAGAGATGGCAGTTGAGATTGCAAAGCAAAGAAGGGCTCGGGCTGTTGTCCTTCCAGTCTCTGGTGCTTTCCACTCTCTATTGATGAAAGATGCAGCAAAAGAGCTTGCCAGATATATGGACAGGTTTCAATTTAACAATGCTGAAGTACCCATATTTTTTAATGCAACTGCCTTAGTGGAAACCCAGGGAGAGAAGATAAAGGATATAATGAAAACACAGATGATCAGTCCAGTATATTTTAATCAAATAATAGATAATCAATGGGAGATGGGGGTTAGGAAGTGGTTGGAGCTTGGCCCTAAAGGGATTTTGTGTGGCCTGCTCAGGAGGATTTTAGTGGATAAGAAAGAACAATGGGATTGTGAATCAATTGATAGTTAAGGGGACTACCATTATGAATGCTACTTGTTTTCTTGAAACTATTTTAAGGGAAGCCATAAAGAGTTTTGGTTGGGATTTTCCTGAAAGGGTTCAGATTGAGCCTCCAAGGGAGAAGAAATTTGGGGATATTGCAACAAATATTGCCATGCTCTTAAGTAAAAAACTCAAAGATTCCCCAAGAAATATTGCTCAAAAGATTAAGGATTATATATTAAGCAATGAGCAGGAATATATAGAAAAAATAGATATTGCAGGTCCTGGTTTTTTAAATTTCACCTTGTCCAATTCTTTCTGGCAAAAGGAAATTCTGGATATCCTTGAATCAAAAGATGAATATGGCAAAAGTGATTTTGGCAGAGGAAAGCAGGTCCTAATTGAATATGTGTCAGCAAATCCAACAGGCCCCTTGCACGTTGGCCACGGCAGGGGGGCGGCAGTTGGTGATAGTCTATCTCGCATATTAAAGTTTGCAGGCTATAATGTTGCCACAGAATATTATGTAAATGATGCAGGAAGGCAGATAAAGATTTTAGGCAAAAGTATATATACTAGATATAGACAACTTATGGGCTTTAATGATGGCCTTGAGGAGGATTCTTATAAGGGTGAATATATTGTGGATGTTGCCAAAAGGGTAGTAGAAAAATATGGCAAAGGCCTGCTTGATTTACCTGAAGATAAGGCCATAGGGATTTGTTCAGATATAGGTAAGGACATAATTTTAAAGGAAATTCAGGAAGATCTAAAAAAATTTAAAGTACATCATGATAGATGGTTTTCTGAAAGGTCTCTGGTTGAGAGTGGAGCAGTGGACAGGATGTTTTCATATTTAAAAGATAAGGGACTTATATATGAAAAAGATGGGGCACTCTGGTTTTTATCAACCAAATTTGGAGACCATAAGGACAGGGTGTTGAAAAAATCAAATGGGGATCTAACCTACTTTGCATCAGATATTGCATATCATAAAGACAAGATAGATAGGGGATTTGATCTCTTAATTGACATATGGGGAGCAGATCACCATGGGTACATCCCCAGGATGAAGGCGGCAATTGAGGCACTTGGTAAAAGTAGAGAAGATTTTCAGGTGATACTCATACAACTGGTCAATCTGGTACGTGGTGGAAAACAGGTCTCCATGTCAACAAGGGCAGGGGAGTTTGTAACCCTTTCCCAGGTAATAGAGGAAGTTGGTGTGGATGCCACCAGGTTTCAATTTTTGTCTAGAAAGAGCGATAGCCATCTTGATTTTGACCTGGAAGTGGCAAAACAAAAGACAATGGAAAATCCAGTTTATTATTGCCAATATGCGCATGCAAGGATCTGTTCTGTCTTTGCAAAGGCAAGTGAACGGGATATATTCATGGAATCAGAACCAGGCCAGGTGATAAATAGACTAAATGAGCAGGAAGAGATTGAGATCCTAAAAAAACTAAATGAGTTTAAAGAGACTGTCTTGACGTGTGCAAGGTTGCTTTCACCTCATATACTTACCTTTTATGTAATAGAGTTATCAGGCCTTTTTCACAAATATTACAATAAATATCCAATACTTGGTGCAGAAGACAGAAAACTTACAGAAGCAAGGTTATATCTTCTCAAGGGTATTGGTCAGGTCATTAAGACATCTCTTTTTTTGCTTGGGGTTGATGCCCCTGAAAGGATGTAGAAATTGGCAAAAGCAAAGAACCAGAGTCGGGCTCAGACTGGTACAAAAAAGAAATCAACTAAAGGTGGTTTCCATGTAACCCTGAATATTAGAGGATGTATTTTTGCAGGGTTTGTTTTTTTTCTGGCTATAGTGTGGGCCTTTATTCTTGGGGTTATCGTGGGTAGAGGATATGGGCCCATTGATGTTATCACCCCTCTAAAGAAAAAGGTATTGTCCTCTCCTTTAAAAGCTACACAAAGTAAAAATAATACCTCTAAAGAAAAGGTCCTCAGTCCAACTGAGCTAACTTTTTTGAAAAAGGTCAGACAAAATAGTATAGATAAAGAAGTATCTTATGCACAAAGATATAACAAGAGCAAGTCTCAGTCTGTTAGGTTGAATAACAAAAGAGACAGTAATACCTATTACAAGTATGTAATACAAATAAGCTCATTTAAGAAGAAAGAAGATGCCATGTCCCTGGCAGATAGATTAAACCACAAAAATATCCCGGCAAAAATTGAGGGTGTAAAAATAAATGACCAGAACTTTTACAGGGTGTTAGTTGTGCTAAAGGGCGGGATCCATGATATAAAAACAAAGATGGAATTAATTGAAAAAATGGGTTTTAAAAAATACATTATCAGGGAAAAAAACAGATTTTAGCTATTTTTGGTATAGTGGTATAGTGGTAAGGTGAAGGGTACTAAAACGTTGAACATTGAACCTTGAACGTTGAACTTTATACACAGACACATACACATACACAGACACAGACAAGGAGGCAAAAGATGACATTTGTTCCCAAAAAGGCCTTTTTTACAAAGGGGATTGGTATACATAAAAATAAGCTTCAGTCCTTTGAGCTGGCCCTTCGGGATGCTGGAATAGAAAAGCAAAATCTTGTGTATGTTTCAAGTATTTTCCCTCCAAAATGTCAGGTGATTCCCATTGAAGAGGGAATAAAGGAATTAAAACCAGGGCAAATAACATATTGTGTTATGGCAAAAAATGCCACCAATGAGAAGGGACGATTGGTTGGGGCTGCAGTGGGAATTGCTTTTCCCGCAGATGAGTCCCATTATGGATATATTGCAGAACATCACGCTTTTGGAGCAGATGAAAAAGAAATAGGAGATTTTGCTGAAGATTTGGCATCTACAATGCTTGCAACTACCCTGGGGATAGATTTTGATCCTGAAAAGGATTATGATGAGCGAAGGGAAATTTACCTTATGAGTGGAAAGATAATAGACTCCATGTCTGCCCCATGTGTTACAAGGGGAGTTGGTGGTATGTGGACAACTACCATATCAGCGGTGGTGTTTTTACCATGAACTTTGTGGAAGACATTGAACTTTGAATATTGAATTTTCATTAGGTGAAATATATGTACTCAAAATATGCAGATAATGAGGGTCTGGGCAAAGAAATAGTGGTATTACCAGTTCCCTATGAAGGTGCTGTTTCCTATGGAACAGGGACAAAAGAGGGTCCCAGGGCAATACTTAGGGCATCATTGGAGGTTGAGACCTGGGATGAGCAGTTAAATACAGACCTGTTAGATGTTGTTAGATTTAAAACACTGGACTATTTTGAACCCCCAGTTGAAGGTCCAGCGTACGTTTTTGAGTCTCTTTTTAATTATTTAAACACCAATTTAGATCCTGAAAAAGATTTTCTGCTTACATTGGGGGGAGACCATTCTGTTGCCCTGGCGCCAATTAAATTTTACAAACAGGTGTATAAGGACGTAATTGTAATACAAATTGATGCCCATACTGATTTAAGGGATGAATTTCAGGGAAGTAAGTACTCCCATGGATGTGTAATGGCAAGGGTAAGGGAGCTGGATATACCCCTAATTCAAATTGGCATAAGGAGTTTGTGCAGGGAAGAATCAAAGAAGTTAAAAAATGATCCTCACATAACAACCTTTTATTCATGGGATCTTTTAAAACTCTCACCTGAAGATGTGGCAACAAGGGTAAAGGAAATTGTTAATAATAGACCAATATATCTAACCTTTGATGTAGATGGAGTAGATCCATCTGTGGTACCTGGAACAGGCACCCCTGAGCCTGGAGGTATTCCATTTTCCTGGCTTTATGATTTCTGGATATATTTATGTAATCAGGATATAGAGTTAGTTGGAATGGATGTGTGTGAACTGGCACCTATTCCCAATCAGGTGGTGTCTGAATCCACTGTGGTAAAGCTTATAAATCGGATATTGTGTGCCTACTTTATAGTGAACAGTGATTAGTGAATAGTGAAAGGTAGAAGGATGTATGTGAAAGTTACAGATCACAGACACAGACCACATACACAGATACATCAAAGCTTGAGACTTCGGAGTTAATGGAATAAGCAGATAATAAATAATAGAAGATAAGATAATACCATCAGCATGTAACTAATTTTTTAATGGATAGAGGTAGTTAAGAGATGAAAAAACAATTTGTGAGAGCCATAGAGAGTTATTTAGATCCAGAAGAGGCAGGACTAACCCCTCTTAAGCCCTTTGATCCAGACGAGATAGATGATTTTGATGAACTTTTAGATGCAATGTCTAAGACTGCATTTGGTGGAAGACAACTTGGAGAGGCGCTGGATGTTTTATACACAATGGTTACTGATCCAGAGTGCCATGTGGTTGCCACCTTTTCAGGAGCAATGACCGTTGCCAAGATGGGTAAACTCATATGCAAGATGATTGATGAAGGTTGGGTTCAATCTATTATTTCCACTGGTGCCCTCATGGCTCATGGATTTATTGAAGCAATTGGGATGAAACACTATAAATATTATTTTGGGGAAATGGATGATAAAGAGCTCTGTAAGGCAGGTCTAAACAGGGTTTATGATACCCTGGAGCCTGAAAAAAATTTTATCCATTCAGAAACTGTTGTAAGGGAGGTGTTTAAGAGATTAAAAGAAAAAAAATACTTATCTTCTTATATAATTTGCAGAGAACTTGGCAGATATTTACATGAAAATTATAAAGACAGTGGAATTTTAAAAAGTGCCTATGAAAAGGACGTACCCGTCTATATCCCTGCGTTTACAGATTCAGAGCTTGCACTCAGCATTGCCTGCAATTTTTTGGCAGAGGATCCTTCCTTGTCCCATGATTTTGATCCAGAAAAATTGCCCTTTGTATTTAATCCCTATATTGATTTATTTCACTATACCAACCGTATATCCAATGCAAAAAAGATAGGTATATTTACCATTGGTGGGGGTGTTCCCAGGAACTGGGCACAGCAGGTGGGGCCATTTTTAGAGATGAGCCTTCAACAATTTCCCAATTTAAAGTGGGAGGTTAAAAGATTTCAATATGGAGTCAGGATCTGCCCTGAGCCTGTTCATTGGGGAGGTCTTTCTGGATGTACTTATGAGGAGGGAATCTCCTGGGGGAAGTTTGTTCCAAAAGATGAAGGTGGAAAATTCGCAGAGGTTTTATGCGACGCAACAATCGCCTGGCCCATTTTGATATTGGGGCTTGATAGGAGATTGAAAAATAGGGCAAAGACAAGAACAAACTAAATGTTGACTGGTATCCCGCTGCTCTCCATAGAGACAAGTGATCCATGATGTTAAAGAGGGAGGAAAAATGAAAGTATACTATGATGATGAAGTAGACGCCTTGTATCTAAAGTTGAGTGAGGAAACTCCAGCAGGGGTTATAGAAATTTCCAAAGGGGTGAATTTAGACATAACTTCCGAGGACAAGATAGTAGGTATTGAAATTCTTAATGCCTCCAAAAAAATTGATCTAAAGACGACGCTTTTTTGAACGTTGAACAATAAAAAAAGGGGGAAAGATGCCCAAGGCAGAAGGACTTAAGCTTCCATTTAAGGGACATGAACATATCAGGGCTGATTTTTTAGAGACCTTTGATTTTGATGGAAAAGATGAGTATATAAAAACAGAAACAAAAGAATTTGTGGCAGTGTGTCCATTTAGTGGGCTTCCTGATGTGGCAAGGGTGATAATTGAGTATTATCCAGATGGAGGTAAATGTGTTGAGCTTAAATCCTTAAAATACTACATGGTTAGTTTTAAGGAAGTTGGGATATATCAGGAAGAGGCAACAAAGAGGATATACGAGGATTTAAAAAAGGTCCTGGATACAGAGCGATTAAAAGTTACAACCATATACAACATAAGAGGAGGTTTTAAAACCACCGCAGTTTATGGGTCTCTGGAGAAAGGAAAATATCCCCATGAATAACTGGACATCTCTGGGTTATCTAAATACCACATCAATGGGAATACTGCCCCATCTGGACGTAACCAGGGCAATTAAGCTTGCTTTGAGTCTGGACATCCCATTCTGGCCACAGCTTCCCCTGAAAGATTTTAAAGAGGATATGTGGGTTCAGTTTTCCCATGGCTTTCCAGGGATTATAGTTGATTTTGAAAATAAGAAGGTGCGTTTTAACAGGGCAAAATTTTATGAAGATCTGGGTGATTACTCCCTAAAAATGGAAGAAGAGTCTTTTTTTGAGATTAAAAAAGAACACAGTCTTACCTTTTATAGATTTTTAAACACAGATTTATCTGAATATCCCGCAATTAGAGGACAGGTTACAGGACCAATCAACCTTGGTTTCAGGATATTGGATGAAGAAAACAAGCCAATAATTTATCATGACGATGTAAGAGAGCTTTTATTTCACTATGTGAAAAATAAGATATTGTGGCAGGATAGAGTGTTGAAGAAAAAGAATAAAAACGCATTCATATGGATTGATGAGCCAGCAATAGCCTGGACCTTTTCCTCCTTTTCTGGTTATACGGATATTCAGGCGAAAAAAGAATTGACAGATCTGTTTTCCCAATTTCCCAGGCCAAGGGGACTTCATCTCTGTATAAATGTGGATATGGATTTTTTGACGGCCTTTGATATTGATGTGCTTTCAATTGAAGTTTATCAGATGGAGATATTGACAAAGTCTGCAGCATCTAGCCTTGGAAAATTTGTAAAACAGGGAAAAACAATATCATGGGGCCTTGTTCCAACTGTCTCTGTATTTCTGGATGGTCAGTCTCCAGATACCCTGGCAGATAAACTTATGGGTTATATGAAACAGGTTGAGTTTTATGGAGGGGTTTCTTTGATAGATGTTGCTAAAAGATCCCTTATTGCCCCTGCCAGGTGCTGTTTAAAGAATGCTGATTTAACAGATCTTAAAAAAAATCCCTACCACAAAGCAGAGGAAATTGAGCAGGGTATAGAAGAAGAACTCATGGAAAGGGCAATTTACTACACCATAGAAGTATCCAGGATATTAAGGAAAAGGTTTGGATTTTTGTGATGATTGAAGTGATTGTGGAAAGACTCATATGGAGGGGAAGGGGGCTTGGGCGATTAAGTTCTGGTAAAAAGGTAATAATACTCCCACCTGTGCTACAAGAAGAGAGGGTTTTGGGTAAGGTAGTGAAGGAGAAAAAAGATTATGTGGAAATAGAGCCCGTTAAAATACTTAGTCCATCTAAATACAGGGTTCCCCATCCATGCGAAGTTTCCCACCTATGTGGTGGTTGTAGATTTGGGGTAATTGAAGATGGATTTGAGTTGGAGCTTAAAAAGGAAATATTTATAAAGGAATTTCAAAGATCCTTGAGGACTAGCAGGGATCTTTTTAAAGAAAAAGAGATTATAGTATTCCCATCACCAAAGAAATGGGGATACAGGTGGAGGGGACAGGTTTTTGTGGCAGATAAAAAGGCCCATTTTAAGAAACTCAAGACAAATGAGTTAGTGCCCATAAGGGGGTGTCTTCTTTTTTCCAATCCCCTAAATGAGAGGTTAAGGGAAAAATTTTTTGTGCGAGATAAAAAGGTAATAATAAGTGGCAGTCCCTTAACCAGGGATGTATTTACAGAATTTGATAATGGACCACTTATCCTTCCCTATTATGATTACCATATAAATTTACAGGTTCATCCATCTGTTTTTTTTCAAGCCAACTGGGATTTAAACCAGAGCTTGGTCGATTTTGTAATACATGCTGCAAATGAATTTGACAATATTGCAGATCTCTATGCTGGATGTGGAAACTTTTCTGTGCCCCTAACTAAACTCAAGAAAAATGTGGTTGCAGTTGAAAATAATCCTCTGGCAGTAAATGTTCTGGGTGAATTCAAAAGATCCAGTGGTGCAGAGCTGGTTGTAAAAAAAATGGACTTAGGGAAAAAATCACCTTATGAACTCATTAAAAAACATGGGGTGGAGTGCGTAATTTTAGATCCTCCACGTTCTGGTGGATCAAAATTTGTGCATGAACTCATTAACTACACGAATTTAAAAAGGATAATCTGGGTCTCCTGTGATATAGTAAATACAGCAAGGGATATAAGACCTGTGTTAAAAAATGGTTTTAGAATAAAAAAAATGGCGCTTTTTGATATGTTTCCAAAGACATATCATATGGAAGCAACATTAATTTTAGATAGGGACCAATAGGAGCTAGAAAATGATAGAAAATATTGCAGATGAGATAAAGTCCAGTAAACTCTCTATGGCAATAGGTGAGGATTTTTTGACGTGGTTGTGGTTTAAGAGTGAAAAAAATAATGGTGCATTTGAGACCAGGGATGGGGAGATATTTAGTTTGACAATGGGAGATAAGATCGTTGTACATGGAGGAGATGGGGAATTTAAAGAAAGTGCAATGTCTTCTGGTAAAAATTCCATGTTCAAAGAGGTAAGGGAGGGACTCAAAAATGGCAAAAAGGTATGTTCTGCAAAGATTATAATTGAATACAATGGAGAGGAATGGAGCTTTTTTATAAAGAGCGAAGATTTTTCCCTCTCTTCTTTTAAGACCCCCAAGGTCGCCAAAAAGATACAGGATGATGAAGACCCCGATGGGGTGTTTTTTGAAAAGGTCTATTTAGTTGAAAAGGCCCTGGATATATTTGATAATGTATTTATGGAATTTCTAAAACTAAAATTTGATCCTTCGTGGGAAGAAGAATTAGAGGAGATGCGCTCTTGGATAAAAGAGGGATAAATAATTTGCAATGCAAAAGGTGTGGAACATGTTGTAGAAAAAATCCCCCTACTATCCATATTCAGGATATAGAGTATATAGACTCTGGCAGGATTTCCCCTGTAAATTTAATTACCTTTAGAAAAGGAGAGGTTGCTTATGACAATGTAGCTGGAAGGCTCATATATCTTGAGGAGGAAATAGTTAAAATAAAGGCAAAAGACGGTACTTCAGAATGCATTTATTTTGATGGTGAAAATAACCTGTGCACAATATATGAATTCAGGCCAATGGAATGTAGGATATTAAAGTGCTGGGATACAGATGATATTTTAAATTTTTATTGTAAGGATAGGATAAATAGATTCCACATAGTGCCAGAACAATCAGCAATGGGTAAGATAATAAAAGAACATGATAGAATAACCAATTTAAAAAAATTTTTCAGGATCTATTTCTCATATAAAAACAGCAAAGATAAACATAAAAAAGAAGAATTGAATAAAATACTTTCATATGATATGAAGGTTAGAAGATATATAACAGAAAAAACAGGTGCTAACAGGGAGCTTGATTTTCTATTTGGAAGAGAACTTTTAAAAATTGTAGAAAATATGATAGTTTAATATATTTTTATTTGCCTATTCCTTTAGCTCCGATTATTGATTGGGTTATGAGTTAAGTGATAGTGAATAGTGATTAGTCTTTAGTTATTAGTCGTTAGTTGTTAGCAAAAGGATGAAGGTAGAAGGGTCCCTTCATCCTTGGACTACATACACATACACAGATCACATACACACTTTGGAGTTAGTGGAATCAGCAGATTTGACAAAAATGAGGATTTTTGAGATTCAATTTTTAAAATAAATTTTTTAGTTGAGAGGAATAGCACATGAACAAATTGGATATTATTTTTATAATAATACTCTCCTATACATTAATCAGGGGTTTTATCAGGGGAATAGTTAAAGAAATAATAGGGATTGTGGGGGTAATTGGCTCTTTTTTAATAGCGATAAATTTTTACACCAGGTTGACTGATTACATTACTAAAATAGTCTCAGACCCTCAAGTTGCAAATATTATTGCATTTGCATCCTTATTCATTGGGTCTATTTTGATTCTATATCTCCTTGGCGCCATGATAAGGGAACTTTTAAAGACCTTATCCCTTGGGTGGCTGGACAGATTAGGTGGAGGTGTTTTTGGATTTGTTAAAGGGACCTTGGTGTGTAGTCTTATAATCCTCATGCTTACCCTTACTCTGAGCCCCAAAAATTCATTGATCACCACTTCACGGCTCTCTCCATATATATCCATGGTAACTGAAAAGATAATCTACATAATCCCTGATGATGTAAAAAGAAAGTTCATGTCCAAGACAGAGGAGATGGAAAAGGTGTGGAAGGGGTCTGTATGGTATAAATTAAGACACCCTGAGCTTAATAAATAATAGTACTTAAAGATTTTTATCTTCAACTATTTTTTTTACGGAATCCATAACATAATTCATATGGGTGAGCATTGCAGAGTAGGCCTCTAGAGCATCTTTGTTTTTTATTGCTATATATATAGCTTTGTGTTGTTTGTACAAAAGATCATGTTTGTAATAATTATTATAAAGTCTACTTCTAACCTCGTATGAGATCTTCTCTATCCATTGATAGATGGTATTCATAATATGTATTAAGAATATATTTTTAGTTGCATAGGATATGGTAGAGTGGAAATCTGCATCAGAATCATACCCTATTTGACCTTCTTTTAAAGCCTCCTCCATTTCTTTTAAGTATTGCTCCAGTTGTCTTAATTCCTCATTAGTAATTCTCTCAGCAGCAGCATATGCTGCCCAGGTCTCCAGGATTTTTCTAACCTCCATTAAATCCACTATTGCATCTTTTTTATTGGCATATTCTTCAAATGCAAAATCAAGGGTTTCATCTCCAAGGGACTTTACAAAGGTCCCACCACCTTGCTTTTGTTCCAAAAGTCCCCTTGCTTCTAGTTTGTTTATGGCTTCCCTTAAGGTTGGTCTGCTAACACCCATTTGAGTGGCTAATTCTCGCTCAGGAGGAAGTTTATCCCCTGGCCTTAATTTACCTTCAACAATTAATTTCCTGATCTGCTCAAATATCTCATCACTAATTCTTTTGGGTTTTATCTTCTGAAACATTTTCCCCTATTACCTCGTAAAGAATTTCTATGGGATGGGCTACTCTACAATTTAGTTTTTCGTGCATTACTGCATTGGTCAAATTCATAACACAGCCAGGACACGGTGTAAACAATAGATTAATGTCCTTTTTTTTGATTTCCTGAACTTTTTTTAAGGATAATGACAGAGAATCATGATAGTTTTTTAAATTAAATGTACCACCAAAACCACAACAATCCTGGTTTGAGAGTTCAATAAAGTTCTTTGATATGTTTGAGACAAATTTTTTCATTTTGGGAATATCCTTTGATTGATAATGACATGGAACATGTAAGCTGGCTTTTTCCTGAATTTGGGTATTGATATCTATATTCAATACTTCTTTCAAAAAAATTAATATATCAATAAATGTTACATCAGGTTTAGTTAATCCTACTACGGAATTTAGATCGCTTAGTGTATAATTGCAAGTTGGACAAGCTGTTATTACATAATTTACTTTGTGTTTTTTAAAAAAAGTATAATTCTGGTTTAGTAATTTTTTCATGATATCGATATTTCCCATTGTAGCAGCAGGAATGCCACAACAGTAATTTATGTCTGGTACAATTACAGTAACTCCTAATTTGTTTAATAATTTTATAATCTTTTCTCCCCAGTCAGTGAAGATCATATTAATAGCGCATCCTGGATAAAAAATTACGGCCATTTTTTCGTTCTTTGCCTTATTTATTCCCCCATAACTTTCTGTAAAAAATGTTTTTTTTATGCTTTTTGTATATCTGTCTCCAAATAATTTAAAGTTTACCTGGTATATATCATTTTGAATTTCTTTTGTCCCAATTTTAAACGCAAAATGTAGTATAGGGGATAATTTAGTTATTAAATGTGGATGCAGTAGCAATAATTTTAATATTGACTTCTGGAACATAGACAACTTTTGTATTTTTCGCAAAATAGATTTTGCCCTTAAAAAGATCTCAACTGTACTTACTCCACTGGGACAATTTTTTTCACATCTGCCACACGCTATACAGTAATCAAGTATTTTAAGGGTGTTTTTTGCATCTTTAATATTCCCATAATATAAGGATTCAATTAAACTGATTTTTCCCCTTGCAACTGAACCTTCAAAAAAATTACACTTATAAAGTGGACATACAGCCTGACACATTCCACATTTCATGCATTTTATTACTAGCTGTTCTAACTCTTTTAGCTCATCTATTAATGTAATATTCATTACATAATTCCCATTTTGTGAGGATTTAGAAGATTTTTACTATCTATTCCTTTTTTTAAATTTTGCATGTAAGTTAGTGTAGCTCTCCCAATCTCCTTATCCAGGTATTTTGCTTTTAAGATGCCTATTCCATGTTCTCCACTCAATGTTCCCCCAAGCATTAATGCCTTTTCAAAAATTTCATCAATAGCCTTTTCAACCCTTAACATTTCTTCATTGTCCCTTTTGTCTGTTAAAATAGTAGGGTGAAGATTACCGTCACCAGCATGTCCAAAAGTTCCAATGGTAATCTGGTATTTTTTTGAAATACTTTGAATTTCTTCCATTAGATTGGGTATTTTACTCCTGGGGACTGTTGCATCTTCTAAAATAAGGGTGGGTTTTAGCCTGGCAAGGCAAGAAAGTGCATTTCTCCTAGCTGTCCATATATTCTCTTTTTGTTGTTTATCTATGGCCTCAAAAATATCTCCCCTATGCTTTTTGCACACGTCTTTTATTTTGTTAAATTCATCTTCTACAACCAACTTATGGCCATCTACTTCTATCAAAAGTAATGCATCCACATCTACTGGAAGACCAATTTTTTCATATTCTTCCACTGCTTGTATTGTGAAATTGTCCATTAGCTCCAATGTGCAGGGTAGTATCTTAGAGGCTATAATATGAGATACAGTTTCACAAGCATCCTGGATTGACTTATATTTTACCAGCATTGACCTTGAATATTCTGGTTTGGGAATAAGTTTTAATGTGATTTCATGTATTATTCCAAGGAGGCCTTCTGATCCCACCATGAGACCTGGGAGATTGAAGCCAGTAACAAGTTTTACTGTTTTTCCTCCACCGATTATTTCATTCCCCTCACTATCTAAAAATTTTACACCCATGACATAGTCTTTGGTAACTCCATATTTAAGGCCCCTAAGGCCTCCAGCATTTTCCGCAACATTTCCACCTAAAGTGGATATACTCATGCTCCCTGGATCTGGAGGATAAAATAAATCGTGCTTTTGGGCAGCATCTGCCAATGTCTTTGTAATTACTCCTGGTTCAACTACAGCATATAGGTCATTTGAGTTAATCTCTTTGATCTTATTCATTTTAGTGGTGACTAATACGCAACCACCTTTTAGCGGGACTGTGCCTCCACTTAAATTTGTACCAGCGCCTCTTGTAACTATGGGGACATTATTTTCATACATAAGGTGAACAACTTCTTTTAACTGTTCCTTGTTTTCAGGAAACACTACTATATCCGGCAAGCACTTTTTACAGAAGGCAGCATCATATGAAAAAAGAGCACATTGGGCTTCACTATTTAGTAATTGATTTTTTTTTGGTAATATTTCTTTTAATTTTTTTATTAGGTTTTTGTTCATAAAAATCTCCAGATTATTTAAATACCACAGAGGGTAGCCAGGTGATTATCTGGGGAAATGCAATGCAGAGGACGAGCCCTATAGCCTGGAGAACAACAAATGGAATGATTCCTCTGTATATATGAGCCATTGTCATCCCTTCTGGGGCCACACCTTTTAAGTAAAAGAGTGCATATCCAAAAGGAGGAGTTAGAAATGACATTTGAAGGTTAATGGAAACAATCATTGCAAACCAGAGTGGGTCAAAATGGAGTTGGTCAACTGCAAGAGGAGTAAAGATGGGCACACATAAAAGGAGTATTCCCAACCAATCTACAAACATCCCTAGAATAAAAATTATAAACATCATTATGCTCAAGATAACCCATTTATTGGAACTTATAGCGAATATCAGGCTGGTAAAAACATCGCCTCCTCCCAGACCCATAAAAACAGAGGTATAGAAGTTAGCACCAACAAATATGAGCATCACCATGCAAGTGATTTTAAGAGTGGAATATCCCGCTTCCTGCAACATAGAAAGGTTTAATCTTTTGTTTAGTGCTGCTAGTATCAATGCTCCAACACATCCAAGTCCAGCAGCCTCTGTTGGGGTTGCAATTCCTGCAGCAATACTACCAAGCACTGCAAATATCAAAAATAGAGGGGGAATCATTGATTTAAAGGTCATTATTATTTTTTGATTTAAGGTGTGTGTCCTCTCTTCTTTTGGAATTGGTGGCCCTGCATCTGGATTTATAAATGTGCAGTATATCCATGTATAAATAAGATACAGAGATGAAAGCAAAAGGCCTGGCAGGAAGGCTGCCATGAAGAGTTTTCCAACAGACATGCCAATTAGCCCTCCATATACCACCAGCATAATAGACGGGGGAATTAATATTCCCAGGGTACCCCCAGCAGTGATGACCCCTGCGGTCAGTTCTTTAGAATAGCCTTTTTTTAACATGGCAGGGGCTGCCAGAAGGCCCATGGCAACAACTGATGCCCCAATAATGCCCGTTGTTGCAGCAAAAACAGTGCAAACAACTATAGTTGCCAGTGCAAGACCTCCTCTAATTGGACCTAGCACAATGTACATGGTTTCATATAAATCTTCTGCTACGCCAGATTTATCTAAAAATTGCGCCATTAAAATAAATAGCGGTATTGCAACAAGTACATAGTTGGTCATAAGGCCGTAGGTCTTGTTTGCAAGGATAAAAAAGGCACCAGGACCATATCCTAAGATGCCAAAAATGATCCCCAGTGCGCCAAGGGTAATTCCAAGGGGATGACCTAAAAACACGGCAAATAATAAAAGCACAAACATTGCAATAGACAGAATTTCTGGATCCATTATATCTCTTCTCCTTTGATTTTATAATAGGATTTAATAGCTTCAGATATTCCCTGTAGAAATAAGAGGAAAAAGGCAATGGGCATAAATGTTTTAAAGGGATAAATTGGAGGAGCCCAAGGAGACTGGCTATGCTCCATACCTTGCCATGATTGCAACATGAATATCCAGGACGATTTAATGGCAATGAGTGTAAATGGAATGAAAAATATAAAAAATGTTATTAAATCTAAAATACCCTGTACTCTGGTACTAAATCTAGAATAAAATACATCTATTCCAATATGCATTTTGTGTTTTAATGTATATCCAAAACCCATTAGAAACATAACAGCATAGAGCATATAGCTGAATTCAAATCCCCACATTGTAGGACTATTGAAGACCTTTCTCCTTACCACTTCATATACAACTACAAAAAGTAAAACATACACTATATAACTGGTTATTTTGCCAATAATTTCATTTAACCAATCTATGGCTTTTGCTATTTTTTTCATATAACCTCCTGTAAAAAAGGGGGAGATACTATCTCTCCCCTTTTTTTACCTGTTCATAAGATTATTCATAGTGTTTTCCCTTTATATATTCTTCATAGGGATAAGCAGATACTCCACTTCTTAAGTCTTTCCATTTTGAATAGTGCTTTATAAAATTTTCCTGAGATGTTAGTACTTTGTCCAAAAAAGGATTTTGTTTCCTAAGTTTGTCTAGATATTTTTTTGTTGTTTTTCTCAGCTCATTGAGAGATTTGTCTGATAATTTATTAAATTTTACCCCCTGTTTTTGATATTTTTCAATTGCAAGGGCATTGTTATATTCGCTTGTTGTTAAATCCCATAGCTGTAGTTCTCTAGACGCTATCTGCAATACATACTTTAGGTGATCTGGCAGTCTGTCGTAAGCTTTTTTGTTGACTTCAAACATGAGCTGAACAGCAGTTTGGTGCCAACCTGGAACCATTACGTTCTTGGCTATGTCCTGAAAACCCATGGGAAAGGTAATATATGGGGTGGAAAATTCTGCTGAATCTAGGACTCCCCTTTCAAAGGCCAAATATATCTCGCCCCCGGGTAGTGGAGTTACAGATACTCCCATGTCCTTTAATATGTCTGCTGCCCACCCCACTGTTCTAACTTTCATACCTTTTAATTGAGATACCTCTGTGACTGGTTTTTTGGTAAAAAATCCCATTTCCTGGCCAGAATTTCCTCCCATTAAAGGGATAAGTCCATATTTACCATAAAGTTCTTTAGCCAGTTTCATCCCATCTCCAGACATGAGCCAGATTGAATACTCCACGTTATTCATGCCAAAAGGAACAGATGCAAATGCTACAAATGCCTGGTCTTTACCCTTCCAGTAGCCAGGCCAGTCATGCCCCATTTCAGCTACCCCGTTTCTAACAGCATCAAATACCTGGAATGCAGGGACAATTGAACCTGCGGGAAATACTTTGATCTTTAATTGACCGTTTGAGAGTTTTTCCACTGTCTTTGCAAAATGAAGAACTGTTTGATGCCAGGGAATACCTGTGGGCCATGTGGTTACCAACTTCCAGTGATAGGTCTTTGCAAAGGTTGTAACACTTAAAAAAATAAATAAAACAGTCACACTTAAAACCTTTGAAAACATCCTCATAACAAACCCTCCTTTTTAGTTGTTATTAAATGGACAGACCAAATTAAAACCTGATTATTTAAATAAATACGGTATAGCTTCTAAAAAATGATTATAAATTGGTAAAGCCATTTAACAATAAATCCATTTTTTGTTAACCTGTTTTTTAAAAAATAATAACTGGATTTATTATATGTAATATGCCTATTGACAAAAATATAAACATCGATATATTGGTATTACCAATTATTTATATGCGGGGATTTTTTTTATGATTGAAAAATTTATTTGTCAGTCAAAGGCAGTTGGGAGTAAAAATTATTTGGTAAAGGAAGATGAGCTCAGGGAAAAAGATTTAAAAAAAGATTATGATTTTGTGTACTTGCCCTCGTTTTCTCAGTTCAAGAGATGTGATATGGGAAAGGAGGGGATTTCTTGTGCTCTGATAGAGGCCAATTATGGAATAGCTGAGACAGGCTCTGTTGTGATCAACTCTTTAGATTTAGAGATTAGAAAGGCTACGTGTCTTGCTGAAAAGCTGGATATAGTTGTTTTTAAGTCAAAGATAATGGAGCGCTTAGAAGACGTTGAAGGATTTTTAAAGGAGCTTACCAAAAAGAATAGTTACATAGCCTTTATAACTGGGGCAAGCAGGACAGCGGATATTGAGAGAGTGCTCACAATTGGTGTTCATGGGCCGTGTGAGGTAAATATTTTTATTATTCAGGATAAATAGGAGCTTATCCCATGGTTAAACAGAAAATTAGAAGGGCCATATCCAATAAGGTCTTGTATAAAAATTTAAAATCCTTTGTGGAAAATTACAAGATTGCAAAAACAAAGGCCTATGAAGGCCATAATTTTGATGATATCAGAAAACAGATAAATAAACTCAAAGATTATTCATACAATGAAGTTATTTCGCTGTATGAACAATTCAAGCGAAATGTCCAAAGTAAGGGTTGTTTTGTCTATGCAGCAAAAGATGCAAAAGATGCAAATGAATATATTTTAGATGTATGTAAAAAACATAGTGCAAATTTAATTGTAAAATCAAAGTCTATGACATCTGAAGAAATAGGGCTAAATAGATTTTTAGAAAATAATGGAATAACACCTATTGAAACTGATCTTGGTGAGTGGATTTTGCAGCTTGCAGGAGAGAGACCGTCTCATATGGTTATGCCTGCAATTCATAAAAGCAGACAGGAAGTAGCTAGATTACTTGAAGAATTAAAAGGTGAACAAGTTGATGAAAATAATATTGAAAATATGGTTAAGATTGCAAGATATACCTTGAGAGAATACTTTTTTAAGGCCAAAGTTGGTATAACTGGTGCTAATTTAGCCATAGCTGAAACCGGGACCATTGCTATTGTGACCAACGAGGGTAATGCAAGACTTACAACCACTATTCCTGATGTACATATAGTCCTTTTGGGATATGAAAAACTCGTGAGAAATTTTAATGATGCCCTAAAGATTTTAAGGGCCCTTCCAAAGAGTGCAACAGGTCAGATAATTAGCACGTATGTTACCTGGATTTCAGGTACATATCCGTCGTTAAATAATAAAGAGGTCCATTTTGTATTTTTAGATAATGGCAGGCTTCCTATTTTGAAAAACCCAGCCCTAAAAGAGGCCCTAAAGTGTATTAGATGCGGTAGCTGCGCAAATGTTTGTCCAGTATATGAAATTGTAGGAGGACATGTATTTGGTTCTACATATGTGGGTGCAATAGGACTTATTTTGACTTGCTTTTATGAAGATGAAAAGATTGCAAATGAACTTATGAAGATGTGTATTGGATGTAAGACATGCTCAGTAAACTGTCCTGCAGGTATAAATCTTCAATCTATAATATTTGACATTAATTCTACAATTTCTGAAAAATATTCTATTCCTGCTTATAAAAAAATTTTATATTCCCAGGTAATGTCCAAATCATTTATTTTTTCTTCTCTTGCAACTATTGGAAGACATCTACAAAAGCCAATTGTAGAGGATAATAAAATACAAAAAGTTTTATTTTTGCCTAAAAGTAAAGATTTCAGAGTGCTTCCTGCCATTGCTCCAAAGTCATTTACAAATTTATATAGAGGATATTATAAAGACACAGGTAAAAAGTATAAAGATAATATTATTTTTTATCCAGGATGTGCAATAGAATATTTTTATCCCTATATGGGTGTATATCTTTTAAAAGTTTTAGACAAAATAGATGTTAAAGTAAATATACCAAAAAAAATGGTATGTTGTGGACTTCCATCTCTTCATTCAGGACTTGGGACTGTTGGCAAAAATACGATTTTTAAAAATTTAACTTTTTTTGATGAAAGTATAGATCAAAATGTGATTGTTCTTTGTCCAACCTGCGGCTCTACAATAAAGGAAGAGTTCCATAAATACACCATTAGTTCCCCGAGAGATTATAAAAAAAGTGTTGAACTTGGCTCAAAGATTAAGTCTTTATCGCAATTTTTGTATGAAAGAGGTGTACAAATAAAATACAACCAGGATTACAAAGTAACCTACCACACCCCTTGTCATCAAGAAAGAGGACTTTGCTTTTCAACTGAAGGGTTTCTAAAGGATATTTTAGGGGACTTTTTTGTGCCACTTAAAGACAGTGACAAATGTTGTGGCTTTGGTGGCTCTTTTTCCTTTGATTTTCCAGAGATATCAAAAAGGATACTTGATAATAAAATAGAAAACATCCTGGCCACAAATGCTGATATTGTTTTGACAGATTGTCCTGGTTGTGTGTTGCAAATTGAAGGAGGACTCAAGAAAAGGGGAATTTTTACTCCAGTTATGCATGTCTCAGAATTTCTGCAAAAATATACTGAGATTTCTTACTTAACATGACGATCTCATTTAGATAATTTTCTTTGATCATTAAGGTCTTTATTAACCTGCCTAAAAATTTATTATTTCCTTTTGAAAACATCTCTGATAATTGATCACATCAATTGATGTTTAAATTGTATAGTGGAGGTCTTTTAGTTATGGAGTTCGATCCAAAAGAGGTATTTCATGTTATATCTGCCCTTTTAGGGCCCAATGGGTGTCCATGGGACAAAAAACAGACACCTGATTCTCTGTGTGAATATTTGATTGAAGAGGTCTTTGAGCTGGTTGAGGCAATAAGAAAAAAAGATATCCTAGAGATTGAAGAAGAACTCGGAGATGTCTATTTTTTATTGTTTTTTATAACTTACCTTTTAAACAGGGACTTTGGTATTGATGTAAATAAGGTGTTTTTTAAAAATGTACAAAAGATGAAAAACAGACATCCCCATGTTTTCGGGGACATAAGAATTTCATCAGAGGAAGAGATCTTAAGAAATTGGGAAAAGATAAAACAAAAAGAAAAAAATCACAGGGATAAAAATCCAATGGATTCCATACCAAAATCTCTACCTCCGTTAATCAGGGCGTATAGAATCCATTCCAAGGCAGAGAAAATGGGATTTACCTGGCTTACAGATAGAGATCAAAAAGATAGCCTGTTAAGAGAGCTCGAGGAGTTTCTCCATGCAAAGGAAAAAAAAGACCAGCAAGAAATGGAGGAGGAATTTGGAGACCTATTGTTTTCCCTGGTGGAATATGGACGAAGAAACAGGATAAAGGCAAATGCTGCTCTTCAGAGGTCCATTTGTAAGTTCCTTGATCGATTTTATAAAATGATTTCTCTGGCAAAGGATAAGGGCCTTGAATTTGAGAAACTTTCCCAAAAGGAAAAGGACAAACTCTGGGATGAAGTAAAACAAAGGGAACAGGATTTAAAAAGTCAAAATGGTTGTCCATGAGCCTATTCTTTATATAAGTTTTTTGGGATGGCTTAAAAATGGCCTTAGATGTAGTAAAAAATATATCCTAGATTCTAATGAAGATGAAAAAAAGATAGCCTATCCACTTAATAGACGGGCCTCAATAAAAGACATAATCGAGGCCCTTGGCATCCCGCATACAGAAATAGGCCTAATTAAGTGTGAAAATGGAAGAATAGATTTTTCCCACATTCCTAAAAATCAAGAACATATCCACGTATATCCTCACAAGATACCCATTGAAAGGGATAATTATTTATTTCAAGAGCCAATAGAAGAGCTAAAATTTTTGGTTGACGCAAACGTTGGAAAGCTTGCTAGGTTTTTGAGGATGTTTGGATATGACTGTTTTTTTGATTGGCAAGTCTCTGATGAAAAAATAGCTGAAATAGCATATACCCAAAAAAGAATAGTGTTATCCAAGGACCTTCAGCTACTTAAGCGAAAAAAAATACTATGGGGAAAATATATTCAGGCCAGTTTACCTGAAGATCAATTAAGAGAGGTGATAAAATTTTTTAATCTTGATTTAAATTATAGCCCTTTTTCAAGGTGTCTTATTTGCAACGAAAAATTAATTTCCGTGGATAAGGACAAAATAATTCATAGATTGGAACCAAAAACAAAAAAGTATTTCAATGAATTTTCAGTCTGTCCAAGGTGCAATAAAATTTATTGGCCAGGGTCTCATGTGGAAAAAATGAAAAACTTGTTAAAGAACCTGGTTTAGTGTAACTAGTTCTTTTAAATAAAATAAAACTTATAACATTAGATATTATCTAGGGAGAAAGTCATGGAGATAAGATCTATTTTAAGAGAATTTGAAGAAATAGCAAAAGATCCAGTTTCTTATTTAAAGACACTGGATGAACAAGGGAAAAATATTGTGCTCTATACCTGCTCTTATGTGCCAGAAGAGGTCATATGGGCATTTGGGTTCCATCCTGTCAGGATTTTAGGCATATCTGAAACCCAGGAACTCTCAAATTCTCATCTGCAACCATATTGTTGCCCTGCAGGAAAGGCAATATTAGAAGACATTCTGTCAAGAAAATTACCTGCCGCCCATGTGGTTTTTTCAAACACATGTGACACCATGCAGAGAATATCAGACATAGTGAGATTAAATACAGATCTTACGCATTTTGATTTTATGGTACCAGCAAGGTTGGACTCAAGTGCATCAAAAAAATACATGGAGGACCAGATTATCAATCTTGTGAGATTTATGGAGGAGATATCTCCTGATTTTCAGGGAGAGAGAAAAGATATTACAGAGTATAGCCATAAGATGTCTTTGACATTAGAACTTTTTGAGAAGATCAGAACAACCATTTTAGAGCTAACAGACCTTTTTAAGTCAATAGATGATGTTACAAATAAAGATATTCACAATATATTGTTTGCATCATATGTTATGGATAGAGAAGACTTTGCAAAAAAGATAGGTAACCTCTTAAATATGTTGAAGGACTTAAGTCTTTCAACCTCAAATAAAAAAAGGATAATCTTAACTGGAAGCATATGCTGTTTTTCTGGGATATATGAGATTTTGGACAATGCAGGTGCAAAGGTTGTTTATGATGATCTTTGTTCTGGCATAAGACCATATCAACGACAGGTTGAATTAAAGGGGAACTGGATTAGTGCCATTTCTCATAGTCTGTTAAAAAGGCCAATATGTGCAGCAAAATATATGGGACCTTTTGCAAGGTTTTCATATCTAAAAGAGCTCATAGGAAAATACAATGCACAGGGCATAATATTTATGGTTCCAAAATTTTGTGATCCCCATTTGTTTGATTTTCCAGATATGAAAAAAGAGATCAACATACCTATACTTCTTCTGGAGACCAATGAAAAAAATCAAATAAAAGGACCTGAGAAGACCAGAATAGAAGCATTTTTAGAAACCATATAAGGGGAGATTGTTATGGATATACAATATAGAAAAGAGCCAATTAAGATGAAGTCAAAGATGAAAGAAATAATGACAAATTATTTCTTAGAGGCCTTTGATGCAAAGAACAGAGGCAAAAAGGTTGCATGGATAACCAGTGGTGGTCCTGTTGAACCCTTAATCGCTATGGATGTGATTCCCATATATCCAGAAAATCACGGGGCAATGATTGGTGCATCAAAAATGGGGGATAAGCTCGTATCTTCTGCAGAATCCCTTGGATATTCCTGTGATCTCTGCTCTTATGCAACTGCAGACATTGCATGTAGCAGGGGAGAAAAAGGGCCAATTGGACATCTGCCACAGCCAGATATGTTGATTTGCTGCAACAATATCTGCTCTACTGTTGTAAAATGGTATGAAATACAGGCAAGGTATTTTGATGTGCCTTTGTTTATTCTGGATACTCCAATGTGTCACAAGGACTTTACTGAAGAAATAAAGGAATATGTCCAGAAACAATTTGATGAGCTTTTTTTATTTTTAGAGAATGTATGTGGGAAAAAGATGGATTTTGATACACTGGAAAAAGTGGGCAGATTATCAATAGAAGCACAAAGGCTGTGGCAAAAAATTTTGGATACAACAGTACATTCTCCAGCACCAATGAGTGCCTTTGATGCATTTTTCCACCTGGCTCTAATTGTTACTTTAAGGGGAACTGATGTCTGCGTTAATTATTATAGAGAATTACTGGATGAAATGGAAGATAGGGTAAAAAATGGAATATGCGCTGTTCCAGGGGAAAAATATAGAATCCTCTGGGATAATTTGCCAATCTGGTACAAGACAAAATGGCTTTCTGAAAAATTTGCTGAAAGGGATGTATGTTTGGTAGCTGACACATATACATCTGCCTGGTGTAGCTCCCTTAAATACATTGATGAAGATGATTTTTTAGGCTCAATTGCAACTGCATACATCAGGATTTACCTTAACCAGGGAATTGATATCATGGCTGAGGAGGTAATAAAAATGATAGATAAATACAGAGTCCACGGTCTTGTTATGCATTCAAACAGGAGTTGCAAGCCATACTCCTTTGGGCAGTACGATATTCAGAGGATAGTAAGGGAGAAGACTGGACTGCCAATCTTAATAATAGAAGCAGACATGCTGGACCAAAGATCCTTTTCAGATGCACAGATTGAAAGCAGGATAGATGCGTTTTGTGAAATACTTGGGAGTTAATTGAGAATTCATAAGTTAGAATTAAATGGGAACAATGAATCTGGTGAAAATCTGTTTTGATTATTATAAAGTGGTTATTTTTGATTCACAAAAGACTTTAAACATTGAACTTGAACATTTTTTTTTGGAGGTTTTCGCATGATCACTGCAGGTATAGATATTGGCTCTACTACTGTTAAATGTGCAATATTAAAAGACGGGGAGATTATTGCAACTGCCATAGATTTTACTGGATACAATGTAAAAGAGGCATGGAAAAAGATTTTGTACAACGCAGTGGAAAAAGCAGGTATTTCTAGGGATAAAATAGACAGAATAATTTCAACTGGATACGGCAGAGAAAGTGTGGATATTGCAAATAAAAAGATAACAGAAATCACCTGCCATGGCGCTGGCGCCCACTTTCTACAACCAAATGTTAGGACAGTAATTGATATTGGTGGCCAGGACTCAAAGGCAATATCCCTGGATAAAAATGGGCGGGTACTTGACTTTGTCATGAATGATAAGTGTGCTGCAGGAACTGGAAGGTTTTTGGAGGTAATGGCAAGGGCCATGGAGGTGGATTTAGATCAGTTTGGGAAATTATCAATGGAGGCAAAGGATCCAGTGAAAATCAGTAGTCTATGTACTGTGTTTGCTGAATCAGAAGTCATTTCAATGATATCTCAGGGAAAATCCCGGGAAGATATAATTGCTGGTATCCACAGATCAATTGCCTCCAGGGTATATTCAATGGCAAGCAGGCTTGATATTAGACCTCCAATTATGCTAACAGGTGGTGTTGCCAAAAATAAAGGGTTGGTTAAGGAACTTTCTGAAAAAGTGGGACAGGATTTAATCATTAGCCCATATGCACAATTAAATGGGGCCATTGGCGCAGCTTATCTTGCGCAAAAACAAAATTAAGGGGGAGAGTTATGAGGATGGTGGAACCAGGAAAGGTTATTGATGGTATTTATCTATTAGGCAGGCCAGAATCCAATGTGTATTTATTGGACGGAGATAATGAGGCAGCTATTTTAGGGGGTGGGATGATATACATAGCCCCGGATGTGGTTTCACAGATAGAAAAATTTGATGTTGATCCCAAAAAGATCAAAAAAGCAGTGATCCTCCACTCCCATTTTGATCACATTGGTATTTTGCCATACTTAAAGGAAAAGTGGCCATGGATTGAGGTTTATGGGTCAAAAAGGGCAAAGGATCTACTTTCAAAGGAAAAGGTTATTTCCTCTATACAGTTTATGAATGATATTATCTTGGAAAAACAAAATATGAAGCAAAAGGCAAAGGAGCTTGGGCTGGATTTTCCTGCCCTGGAAGTTGAAAAGGTAGTCTCTGATGGTGACATAATCAAGGTGGGAAACTTTAGCCTCCAGGTGTTGGAAGTTCCAGGACATTCTTCTTGCTCCATTGCCCTTTATGAACCCAATTTAAAGGCCCTGTTTGCTTCTGATGCAGGTGGCATTCCCATGGGAGACGATGTATTTACTGCAGCCAATTCCAATTTTGATAAATATCTTGATAGCTTAAATAGGATGAGCAAATTAGATGTCAATGTCCATCTGGCAGAACACTTTGGGGCAATGGTGGGAGAAGATGCAAAAAAATTTATGGAAAAATCCATTGAATCAGCAAAACTAACAAGAAAGATCTTGGAAGATACATACAAAAGGCATGGTGATATTTCTGCTGCCACAGAGGATGTAACAAATCTGCTAATGTCAAAGATGGAGACGGAATTTTTGCCACGGGAGGTTATCTCAATAGTAGTTGGACAGATGTTAAAATATATAGCTAAAATGGAGTCCTGACATTTCCTGATAGATAGACGTTAATGTTCTTTTATTTGTTACTATACCACTCCACCCCTTTACTACTACACAATAATACGGAACTTTGCCATTATATCTTGACGTTTGGCGCTAAACACTTAACTCTATAAGGCCAACAAGCATTGAACCTTGAATATAGTGATTAGTAATTAGTGAAAGGTGAAGGCAGAAGGGTGAAGGGAGAAGAATACCTGAAATTTTGAACTTTGAACTTTGAACCTTGAACGTTGAACGTTGAATCTTGATGAGGGGTGTTTTATGTCTAAGAAGACAAAGGGATCTGATAAATATTTAAATTTTATAAGAAATATAGGAATTATTGCCCATATTGATGCAGGAAAGACCACCTTAACTGAGCGGATTTTGTATTACACCAAAAGGATACACAGGATGGGTGAAGTCCATGAGGGCACTGCCACCATGGATTATATGCCTGAGGAACAGGAGCGTGGAATCACCATAACATCAGCGTGTACCTCCTGTCATTGGCAAAACAAACAGATAAATATAATAGATACCCCTGGTCATGTGGACTTTACAATAGAAGTTGAGAGGGCCTTAAGGGTATTGGACGGGGCAGTTGGTATTTTTTGTGCTGTGGGCGGGGTTGAGCCCCAGAGCGAAACTGTTTGGAAACAATCTGAAAAATATCATGTGCCCAAGATAGCCTTTATCAATAAAATGGATAGGATAGGTGCAAATTTTGAGAATGTGCTCCATGAGATGAAGAAAAAATTAGGGGCTAATCCAGTGCCTGTCCAAATTCCCTGGGGTGCAGGTCAGGATTTTGAGGGCATTATAGATCTCATAGAGATGAAATTTTTATGCTTTGATCCCAATACAGAAGGTGAGGTCTTTGAAAAAAAGGACCTTACCAATGAACAGCTTGAAAAGGCCCAGATTTGGCGAGATAAACTAGTTGAGAGCGTGTCAGAAATAGATGAAGGGTTATTGGAAAAATATTTAGGTGAAGAAGAAATAACCATACAAGAAATAAAAGATGCACTTAAAAAAGGAACCATAGAGCTAAAACTAACTCCAGTTTTTGTTGGATCAGCCTTAAAAAAGATAGGGGTACAGCCAGTTTTAGATGGTATTTGTGACTATTTGCCATCACCTGTGGAGGTAAAGCAATTAGAGGGAATTGATCCTGATACAAAAAAGAAAAAGGTATTTCCCATATCTTCCACTGCTCCATTTTCAGCCCTTGTGTTTAAAATTACCATGGAGTCAGGCAGGCAGCTTTCTCTATTTAGGGTCTATTCTGGGACTGTGAAGGCTGGAGATATAGTGTATAATGCAACTCAGGGAAAAACTTTAAGAATAGCCAGGCTTTTTACCCTTCACGCAGATAGAAAAGAGCGGATTGATATGGCAAGGGCAGGTGAAATTGTTGGTGGAGCTGGACTAAAAGACGTTAGGACAGGAGACTCCCTTTGCTTTGAAGATAACAAAATAATTTTGGAGAAGATAAGCGATTACCAGTCAGTTATCTCTATTGCCCTTGAACCCAAAAATAGTGCTGAGGGGGAAAGATTAATAGATGCCTTGAATAAACTTTTAAAAGAAGACCCCACTCTTTTTATGAAAGTAGATGAGGAGACTGGCCAGATCATCCTATCAGGTATGGGAGAATTACACTTAGAGGTGATTCAGGAAAGGCTAAAGAGGGAATACAAAGTGGAGTTCAGGGCAGGGACGCCTCAAGTTGTGTATCGTGAGACAATCTCCAGGACAGCCAAAGTCAAAGAGGAATTTTTTAGAGAACTTGGAGAAAATATGCACTATGGGTATGTGGAACTAAAGGTAGAGCCAATAGACAGGCATGGAGATAACAAAGTTATATTTGAGGTGGATACTTCCACCTATCCAGACAGATTTGTTATAGCAACAGAAACAGCTATAAGAGATGGCCTGCAGAGCGGAGTATTAAAGGGAAGTCCCCTTCAGGGGGTTAAGGTATCAATATTGGGCATGGGTAATTTAAGGGAAGAGTCCTCAGAGGTTGGATATCACATGGCTGCAGCAAGTGGTCTAAAAAAGGCCCTTGAGAGTGCTGGACCTGTGTTGATGGAACCCATTATGGCCGTGGAAATATATGTTCCAGAAGAGTTTGTTGGCGACGTTATTTCCCTAATTGGGATAAAAGGTGGAAAGATTGAAAATATGTTTGAGAGGGGCACAGATAAAGTGGTCCAGGCCCTGGCGCCTTTGAGAAAACTCTTTGGATTTTCAACTGACCTTAGATCTGCTACCCAGGGTAGGGCAAGTTTTATAATGAAATTTGAGAAGTTTGATGTGCTTGATTAGATGTGGATCTGTTTATAGTGGTGGAGTAGTATAGTGGTATAGTGGAGAAGTAGTAAAGTAGTTACCCACCACCAACCATTACCAGTTATTAACTAAAACCTGTTACTAATCACTATATATGGTAACTATTATATGTTTTTTCCCAAAAAGAGCTTAGGTCAGAATTTTTTAATAGATCACAATATCTTAAAAAAGATAGTTAAGATAATATCTCCAACAGATAATGACAAGATAATTGAAATTGGACCAGGGCAAGGGGCATTAACCGGATATCTTGCTAATAGGTGTGATACTCTCCTGACCGTGGAAAAAGACAGGGAACTTGCCTTTTTCATAAAAAAGAATTTGAATGTGGAAGTGATACTGACAGACGCCCTTTATGTCCCCTGGTCAAGGATAAATGGGAAATTTAACAAGGTTGTTGGAAACCTGCCGTACAATATTTCCACAACACTTATATGGGATCTAACTTCTCAGTTAACGGACATAGATATTATGGTGTTTACTGTGCAAAGGGAGGTGGCTGAAAAAATAGGATCAAGGGTAGGTGAAAAAAAATATGGTCCTATATCTGTTTGGGTGCAGACCTTTTGTGATGTGAAATTAGAATTTTTAATAAATCCAAATTGTTTTTATCCACGGCCAAAGGTAATGTCCCAGGTAATTTCTCTTAAGCCAAAGAAGATTTTTCTAGACAACTACTTAAAAAAAAGGCTATCAAGCACTTTGAAAATATGCTTTAATAGTCCCCGTAAGCAAATCAAGAATCTCCTTAAAGGCTATTGGGGGTGGGAGTTGAAGGCTCTTTTTGAAAAAAGAGGCCTCAGGGGACATATGCGTCCTAACATGTTAAGTGTAGAAGATTATATTGAAATTTCCCAGGTCATTTTTTGAGCAGGAGAGTTTTTTGCTTGTGAATTGAGGGATAATAGCTTGACAGAGCTTTTTATTTAATATTAGATTTCCTATCTATTAGACGTTAGTTACTTGAAACAAATCTGGATTAAAGTTTTAGTAGGCTGAATAAAAAACATAAAGGCCCCAAAAATCAAAGGAGGAAGATATAATGACAAAGGCAGATCTTATTGCAAAGGTTGCAGAACTGGCAGAAATGAAAAAAACAGAGGCAGAGAAAGCTGTAGCAGCTTGCCTTGATGCCATCAAAGAGATCTTACAAAATGATCAAAAACTCACAATCACAGGATTTGGTACCTTTGAGGTGGTTCAGAGAAAAGAAAGAAAGGGTAGAAATCCTCAGACCGGTGAGGAAATGATTATTCCTGCAGCTAAAGTGGTTAAGTTTAAACCAGGAAAACTCTTAAAAGAAGCTGTTAAACAATAACTCAAGGGGAAAAATATGCTTCCTGGCGAAACAATCCATTCAATGTTGCCCCAGGACTTGCCCTGGTGGAGACCTGATCATGCAATATTCTTTGGGATAGTTTACATTATACTTATGGTTATTGGCTCTGGAGTGGGACTGGTAGTTTTTAAATCTCTAATAGAGGTATTTAAAGAAAAAAGCCAAATTGATTAAGCTGAGTTCAGAGTTTGGCTAGTAAAATAATCAGTTACTCTATTTGTAAAAGCCTAGAAAAGGAGGTGGATATGTATTTACACCTCCTTTTTTTCTTGCCATTAAAAAGGATTTTTTTTAAAGTTTGATTCTTAGTGTTTTACTTATCTAGAAAGGGGGTGAGCTTAGTGCCAGGAGTTTTTTTACAAGATGGCGATAATTTTGAGATTGCCGTAAAGAAGTTTAAAAAGCAGTGCGAAAAGGCAGGGATCCTCTCAGAGTTGAAAAAGAGGCAGCATTATGAGAAACCCAGTGTAAAGAAGAAAAAGAAAGAGGCTGCTGCTAGAAAAAGGCTTATGAAAAAGCTAAGAAAAGCAGGTTTGATTTAGTTTTTTCTGGAAAAAGTCTGGGGAAACGCCCCTTTATAGGGGGTGTTTCCTTTTTTTGATTTCCTTCCATAATAATTTAACTGTTCCTAGCTAAATATATAAACCTGCCCACAGCACCTCAAGGTATTGATAAAAAGTAAAGTGTGGAGGATATAAGGGCAAAACCATAGTCTTGAGAGGTGTTAGCGGGTGGGTCCAAAAAGTGGATTGCCCATGGAAAAAAATACCCTTGATTTATTGGAATATCACAATGTCTTAAATTTTATTTCAGATTTTTGTGTCTCAGAAAGTGGTAAAAAAAAGGCCTTAAATATCAGGCCTGGTATAGATGAGACATATGTAAAAAAAGAACTTGCTGCTTTAAAAAAGGCCTTTGAGTATAAGGATGAGTTTAAAGGACTCCCTCTGGATTTTCCCCCTCTGGATGGAATATTTTCCCACATAAATTCTGGTAAAGTATTAGATGAAGATGGCTTTTGGGCTATTTCTGTTTTTTTGGACAAGGCGAGCAAGTTAAAGGACTTGGTTAAAGAGTTGGATCAAGAATCCCTGTCAGTTTTGTTTGTTTCTTTGTCTACTTTACCCTGGCCTGAAAAACTTTTTCAGGCATTAAGGAGGTGTTTTGATCAAAATGGCCACATAAAAGACCATGCCAGCCCGAATCTTGCATCAATAAGGGGGGAGATAAGAAAGATTCAAAGGCAGTGTACAAAAAAAATAAATGAATTTATTGCTGATCAAAATATATCTCAGATGCTCCAGGATGAATATCTTACCATTTCTTCAGACAGGTATGTAATTGCCTTGAAATCAAATTTTAAGGGTAGGATTAAGGGAATTGTCCACGACTATTCTCAAAGTGGTGAGACATGCTACTTTGAGCCGCTGTTTTTAATAGATTTAAATAATAAATTACAAGAACTTAGAAAATTAGAGAGGGAAGAAATAAATAGGGTTCTAAAATATTTAACCTCTCTTTTAACTGGGGATATAGATAAAGTTTTAACTCTATATGAGTTGATGGTTGATGTGGATATAATAAGGGCGAAGATTTTATTTTCTGAGAAAATCAAGGGCAATATAATAAACATAGATGAGGGTAGTGTTTCTCTAAGGGATGTAAGACATCCAATATTATTTATTGAATATGGGGATAAGATTGAACCGGTGGATATAATTTTAGAAAAGAGCCAGAGGGCCCTTATCTTGACTGGTGGAAATTCTGGGGGGAAGACTGTATCCTTAAAGACTCTGGGACTTTGTGCGTTGATGGCCTATAGTGGACTTCCTGTTCCATGTTTGGATGGTAGTAGTATTCCCTTTTGGGAAGATATCTTTGTTTTTTTAGGAGATGAACAGTCCTTGCATGAGAATTTAAGCACATTTACTGCCCAGATTAAGAAAATTAGGGATATTTGGCCTAAGGTGGGAAAATCCACTTTGGTTTTGTTAGATGAGTTTGGATCTGGTACAGATCCCTCACAGGGTTCTGCCCTGGCACAGGCTGTTTTGGACTGTTTGCTTGAGAGGGGTGCATGGATTTTTTCTGTTACACATTTTCCATCCCTTAAAGTATATGCATTAAACAATGATAAAGTGAGGGCAGCAACAGTTCTATTTGATCCCAAGACCAAAAAGCCCCTGTACAAGATAGCTTATGATCAGGTGGGGACTTCCCAGGCCCTTGATGTTGCAAAAGAATTTGGTATGCCTCAAGAGATCTTAATGAGGGCCAAAAAATATCTCCTTATTGATGATGAAAAGACAAATTCTGTTATTGAGAAATTAAATGTCCTTGCTGTTGAAAGGGAGAAGGAACTCATAAACTTAAGGCAAAAGGAGATAGAACTTGAGAGAGAAAGAAAAAGACTCAAGGAGAAATTTGAAAAAAAGGTAAATGAGTTAATAAATGAAATAAGTAGTGGAGTTAAGGAAATAATTACAGCATATAGGGAGCAGAGGATTCAGAGAAAGCTTGCCCAAAAAAAATTACAGGAATACAGACAGAGGTTGCAAAAAGAGATACATAAAAAGGTTTCAAATCAAGATAGGATGGGTTCTAGTGAATCCATAGACATAAATAAATTGGAGTTAGGCTCTGAGCTCTTATATATTCCATGGTCAAAAAAAGGGGTGGTGGAACAAATAGACATAAAACAAGCCAGGATAAAATTGAATATTTCAGGAGTGAGTATCTGGGTGAGATTAGATGAGGTTCACCTGATAGAATCAAGAGAGAAAAAGGGATCTGATCCAAAGGTAATGGTGAGACTAGATAGAGACAAAATGTCCTTTTCATCCCTGGATATTAGAGGTAAAAGGGTAGAAGAAGCAGAGGTAGAGCTCCTCCAATTTCTAGACAGGGCCATATATCGTGGTGCCAGTTCTGTTGAAATCATACATGGTAGGGGAGAGGGTATCCTAAGGGGCCGGGTACATGAAATTTTGCGTGAACTCCCAAATGTTGATTCCTTTTATTTTGCCCCAGAAGATAGGGGTGGAGATGGAGTTACAATTGTTAAACTTCGTTAAAAAGTGAATAGTGATTGGTGATTAGTGAACTGGCTGTCCACCTCTAACCACTACCAATTATTGACCCAAACCTGTCACTAATCACTATTCACTACTCACTATATTATGGGACATAAAATCTAAAAAACATGAACGTAGTGGCTTGGGCATTGGGAGTAAGGCAGGGGAATGTGGTGGAGTGGTAGAAACGAGGTACTACCCACGATCATTTAAAAAATTGGATTTTAGTGTTGAGTATGATTTCCAAAGAAATCATCCAAGAAATAAAAGATCGAATAGATGTTTTATCCTTGGTTGAGAGATATGTTCCCTTGCAGCGGGTAGGGGCAAGGTTTAGGGGACCTTGTCCATTTCATCAGGAGACAAAACCTTCCTTTTATATTGATCCAAATTTAGGCCTATACCACTGCTTTGGATGTCATGCCTCTGGAGATATAATTGATTTTTACTGCAATATAAATGGGTTGGATTTTTACGACGGTGTATTGGAGCTGGCAAAAGAGGCTGGAGTTGATGTTGATTTAAAAAAAATAGATAGGATTCTTCCTTCAAAGAGAAACATCCTGTTTGAGATAAATAGTGTTTGTTTGGACTTTTTTAGAAGATTTCTTAGAAAAAGCGATTTTGCCATTAAATATCTTAAGGACAGAAATATAACTGAAGAATTAATAAAAGAGTTTAAAATAGGGTATGCTCCAGCTTCTTGGGATGCCCTTAAAGGGTATCTCATAAAAAAAGGGTATTCCATAACTTCCTGTGTGGAGGCAGGGGTTGTTGTAAAAAATGAGAAGAATAGAATATATGACCGATTCAGGGATAGGATTATCTTCCCAATATTTGATGTCTCTGGCAGATGCATAGGTTTTGGTGGTCGTATAATAGGAGATGGAGAGCCCAAATATCTAAATACAAGTGAGAATGAGGTATTTAAAAAAGGGGAGAATTTATATGGTCTTTATCAGGCCAGGAGGGAAATTAGCCTAAAAAAAAGTGTTATCTTGACCGAAGGATATATTGATTTAATCAGGTTACACCAATATGGATATAAAAATTCCTGTGGAGTTTTAGGGACTGCACTAACAGAATCTCACGTAAAAAAATTATCCAGGCTGAGTCACAAGGCAATACTTATTTTTGATGGTGATGAGGCTGGTGAGAAGGCAGCATTAAAAAGTGCTCAGATGTTTCTTGCCCATGGAACAAAGGTGGATGTAGTGGAATTGCCTCTGGGTGAAGATGTGGATACATATCTCCAGAAATATGGGAATAATGGACTTGACAAATTACTGAAAAGCGCAAATGAAGGTCTTGCCTTTTGTGCGAAGATGATTAAATTAACACATTCACCAAGGGAAGTTATTAGTTGGTGTAGAGACTTTGTCAGCTCTTTTGAAGATCCTGCGCTTTTGGGTTTTTATCTTCCTCAACTCTCCAGGGAATTTGGTATACCTGAAGTTGAACTAAAGAGAAATATTAAAGAAGCTCCAGCTAGTTCAGACAAATTCTTGAAAAGGACAAGCATATGTGTTGGAGACGTGGAGGTTTTACGGTTTGCCATTTGCTTTCCAGATTATTTAGAGAAATTAAAAGAGTTGGGTGCTGGTAATTATCTAAAGAATGATTTCTCAAAGACTTTATGGGAAAAGCTAAACTACTATACTCCTGAAGAAGTCCTATATAATTTAGATGATAGAGAGCGGTCCTTTTACATTGAGTCCCTGTTTTTTAAAGAGAGGGATGAAGATTTTGAGAAGCTTTGGTCAGAATTAAAGAGATTTTTGAAAAGAAAACAAAGGGAAAAGAAAATTGTGGAGTGTAGAGAGCAGCTAATGCGTGCCCAAATGGAAAAAGATAACGAAAAAATAGAATATTATCTTTCTCAGATAAATGAACTTTTAAAGGGAGCCAAAAATTAGGCGTTAATTGGTGTTCAAAGTTCAATGTCCAAGGTTTAAGGTATGGAAATTGGGAGGCTTGAGGTTCTAGAAGTTAGTGCTTTGTAGGTTTTGTACGAAGAACATATCTAATATGTTGATAAACCTTGAACTTTGAACGTTGAACTTTGAATTATAAAAAGGGGGGAGAATGAAAAGCATTAAAGAAATTCAGCACATTAAGGCCTTGATTTCCAAAGGTAAGGAAAAAGGTTTTTTGACTTTTCAAGAATTAAACGACGCCCTTCCTTCTGATATAAATGAACCAGAGCAGTTTGAAGAAATAATTAACCTTTTTGAACAACTTGAGATTTCCATAGTAGACGAGCAGACCAATAAGAAGATAGAGATTGTAAAGGACATAGAACTGGATTTCGAGCAGTTCCCTGCAGAAGAGGACAAAGATATAAGCGAGCCGTCCAGGTCCACTGATCCTGTGAGGATGTATTTGCATGAGATGGGGCTTGTGCCCCTATTGGATAGAGAAGGGGAAGTTAGGATTGCCAAAAAAATCGAACAAGGGGAATTAGAGGTCCTATATTCCTTTGCTGAAGTTCCTGTTGCAGTAGAGTATTTAATAAATGTAGGGGAAGAATTAAAAAAGGGACATATAAAATTAAAAGATGTTGTAAAGACAATTGAAGAGGACGATCCAACTGAGGAGGAAATGAACCAAAGGGAAAGGGTTATTTCCCTTCTTGAGGAAATCAAACAGATATACAAAAAGAAGAAGCACTTATATAAGAAGCTAAATGATCTTTGCACAATAAATAAGAGGACCCGGGCCCTGGCCGACAGATTTTTAGACTTAAAGATGGAGATAGTAGATAGGCTTAGGGCAATAAAACTTGAGAAAAAACTAGTTGATGAAGTCATTGAGCATATTGAAGACTATGTTAGGCAGATGAATAACTGCAGGAGGGATTATTCTGCCTATATCATATCAGTTGGTAAGACCCAGGCAGAGATTGAGGAACTGTTTTCAAGACTGGATAAGCGGGAAATAAAACCAATAGTTGCGGCTGAAGAGCTCAATATGACTGTGGAAGAGCTCTTTTCTTTTAAAGAAATGCTCACTGCAAAGGTAGAGATCTTAAAGAGGCTGGAAGAGAATTGTTGTCATGACATCAATGAGTTAGAGGATATTCTCTGGAGAATGAAGTATGGGAATGAATATGCCATAAAGGCCAAACAAGAACTTATCAGGGCAAATTTACGTTTGGTTGTGAGTATTGCAAAAAAATACACAAACAGAGGACTTCAGTTTCTGGATTTAATTCAGGAAGGAAACATTGGTCTTATGAAGGCTGTGGATAAATTTGAATACCAGCGGGGATACAAATTTTCCACTTACGCCACATGGTGGATAAGACAGGCAATAACCAGGGCCATTGCTGACCAGGCCAGGACAATTAGGATACCTGTCCACATGATAGAGACCATAAATAAGCTTATCAGGACATCCAGATACCTTGTGCAGGAGCTTGGAAGAGAACCACTTCCTGAAGAGATAGCAGAAAGGATGGATTATCCATTGGAAAAGGTGAAAAAGGTACTCAGGATTGCCAAGGAGCCTATATCCCTTGAAACCCCCATTGGAGATGAAGAAGATTCAAGTCTGGGTGATTTTATTGAAGACAAAAAGGCTGTTGCCCCTGCTGAAAAAGTGGTGCATTCAAAGTTAGAGGAACAGATAGATAAGATTTTATCAGAGCTGACCCCACGGGAAGAGCAGGTTATTAGAAAGAGATTTGGTATTGGGGAAAAGTCTGATCACACCTTGGAGGAAGTAGGAAAACTCTTTAATGTGACCAGAGAAAGGATAAGGCAGATAGAGGCAAAGGCCCTGAGAAAACTAAAACACCCATCTAGAAGTCAGATTCTAAAGGCCTATTATGATTTATAAAAAAATTGATGTGTTATCCCTTATCTTAATGTGTGTATCTGTGTGTGTATGTGCATGTGTGTGTGAAAGTTACAGTTCACAGATCACAGTTCACAGATCACAGACACAGTTCAATGGTTATTCCAGATCTATTCCAAATGAGTGGAAGGTAAAGGTTAGGTGGGTAGTTGATGGGGATACCTTTATTACAGCAGGAAACCAATTTGTTCGTTTAAAGGGAATAGATAGTCCGGAGATCGCCCATAAAAGAGGAGAGAGAGACCAGTATTATGCAAAAGAGGCCCAAAAAAGGCTTATTCAACTAATAAAAAAACGTTACGTGATAATAAAAAGATATGGTTTAACCAAGGACAGATATGGGAGATTTGTTGCCTATGTATACCTTCCAGATGGTCGTTTTTTAAATTTACTCATGATAAAGGAAGGGTATGCTTTTTATTTTCCCCACCATGACCTGGAAAAGGACATGGCCAAAAAATTTTTAAATGCTCAAAGGATGGCCATGGACCAGAGGAGGGGTTTTTGGGCAAGGATTTTGACAATGGATGCAGCAAATAAAAGATATATTGGAAATAGAAAAGAACTTAGATTTCACACCTTGAGCTGTCCGTTGGGCCGAAAAATTTATTGGAAGCATAGAGTAAAATTTTCTTCCCTTTATGAGGCCTTTTATAAGGGGTATGCACCTTGTAGACTGTGTACCCCTTGGCCAAGGGAATGATTTTTTAGATTTCGTTTTCCACATGCATGGCCATTGCTGTAACTAGCCCCGTTAAATAAACAATTAATCCCGAATATATGATGTCAGTTATAAAATGGGCCCCTTGTATTATCCTGGCAAGGCCTATTAAGAGTCCACTCCCTATGCCAAGGGTAAGGAAAAAATAAGCCCATTTTTTTTGTTTTTTTCTGAATACAAAATATGGGGTAAAAAGATAGAATCCAACAGAGGCATGTCCAGAAGGAAATGATCTGCCCATTCCAGATGTACCTTTTTGCCAAAAAGTTCGGTACGGGAGTTTTCCATTAAAGGTCTTTGTTTGTCTTGGTCTAGGCCTACCCCAGTGGCCTTTTAGGATTCCATTTACAATTATCCCAGGACCAATGACCATTACTAAAAATAAATATAGACCTATGCGAGAGTATTTTTTTATTTTTTTTATAAAAAATCCACTAACAAAGGTCAAAAATCCTGCACCTGCCATGATAATCGCTGGAATTGGGCCATAGAGATACAAAAATTTCCATGGTTGAGCATTTCTTAAAAACCATCCCCTACCTGGATCAAAAAAATATTTTGAAAGTGTTATTTCCATGTGGTCTAAGCTTAAAACTATGGATAAAAGGATACAAAGAATCACTGGTAGCATTATTGAGATGATTTTATGCTTTTTCATGTGTGTATTTAGTTGGTTTCCTACACTTTTGGGAAATATGAGGCTGAAGGTTCAATATCTAACAAACTCAAGCTGACCAGGCCGAGCGCATATAAACCCAGCTGGCCAGCTTGAACCCTCAATATTTACAGTCTTTCTCGCGCTCCCTCATTATGGTCTCTCAATTATCATGGCAAATCCCTGCCCACCCCCAATACATAGGGTGGCAAGGCCAAGTTTTTTGTCCTGTCTCATCATTTCATATAAAAGTGTTATAAGAATTCTTCCTCCTGATGCCCCAATTGGATGTCCAAGGGCAATTGCTCCCCCATTTGGATTTATCTTTGATTTGTCAAGACCCAGTTCCTTTATACATGCAATGGACTGTGATGCAAATGCCTCATTTAATTCTATTATGTCGATATCTTCTAATTTTACTCCTGATTTTTTGAGTACGTTTTTAGTAGCAGGGATGGGACCAAGACCCATATATGCTGGATCTACACCTCCAGCTGCATAGGCCTTGATGTATGCCAGAATCTCAAGCCCAAGCTCTTTGGCCTTTTTCTCTGACATAACAATTAAAATAGCTGCTCCATCATTTATTCCTGAGGCATTTCCAGCTGTAACTGTTCCGTCCTTTTTAAAGGCTGGCTTTAGCTTTGCCAGTGCCTCCATGGTGGTGGTTGGTCTTGGGTGTTCATCTGTATCAAATATTATGGGGTCTCCCTTTCTCTGAGGTATTTCAACTGGTACTATCTCGTCTTTGAATTTTCCTGCCTCTAATGCTGCCTTTGCCTTCATCTGGGATTCATATCCAAACTCATCCTGTTCTTCCCTGGAGATGTTGTATTTTTCAGCTATATTTTCAGCTGTTATTCCCATGTGATATCCGTTAAATATTTCGTAGAGTCCATCAAAGATCATGAGGTCAACTAGTTTTCCATCCCCCATCCTATGTCCCCACCTTGCATTAGCAAGGGCGTATGGTGCCATGGACATATTTTCTATACCACCGCAAACAACTACATCAGCATCCTGGAGCATTATAGACTGTGCAGCCAGTGCCACAGATTTTAGTCCAGATGCACATACCTTGTTTACTGTAAAAGCCACTTTTTCCTGGGGTATTCCTGAATGTATTGCAACCTGTCTCGCAGGGTTTTGCCCCTGTCCTGCTTGTAGTACATTACCTAAAATTACCTCATCTACCAAATTTGGATCTAAGTTTATCCTATTTATTGCTTCTTTTGTAGCAATTGTCCCTAGCTTAACTGCAGGTACATCTTTTAAAGATTTACCAAAAGACCCAACAGGGGTCCTCACTGCGCTTACTATTACTGGTCTTTCCATGTCTCTACCTCCTGGTTTTATAGTTCAAAGTTCAATGTTGTTTAATATTTTATTTTTTTATCTAAAGCAATTTTGTCCCATGTCTAAACCATTTTGATTGATTTTACAACCCAATTTGTGCGTTAGTTATTTGTAGCTTCAATTGGCTATAAAGGTATGAAATTTGCTATTAAAAACTGAGAACCTTGAATTTTAAATATTGAACTTCCCATATGGATATTTTTAATTTTAACTACGCAGCTTTTTTAAGCTTTTTATTAACCCTTATTAGAATCAGTGTGGTGGTATTTTTGTTACCTTTTTTTGGTGGCAAGGGCGTGCCTAACATGGTGAAAGCTGCCCTGTGTCTTATTATGACCCTTGGTCTCTGGCCTTATCTACATTTTAGTAGTTCTTATTTCCCAGCCCATCCCTTTGGGATTTTTGTAATGATTTTTGGGGAATTGATTTTTGGAATGGTTCTATCCCTGGCAATTAGATGCCTTTTTGCAGCAACAGAACTAGCAGGTCAAATTATTGGATATCAGATGGGCTTTGCAATGATGAATGTGGTGGATCCTTTATCAGGAACCTCCATTGCCATAACTGCACAACTAATTTATATGCTCTCCCTTTTGTTGTTTTTGACATTTAATGGGCATCTCTACTTACTGGCTGGATTTGCAAAAAGTTTTGATATTGTTCCACCAGGGGCTATTTTGGTAAATCCCCATGTATTTGATAGCTTAATATATTTTTCTTCCCAGATATTTGTCCTTGCAATAAAAATAGCTGTCCCAGTTATGGTAGCAGAACTTTTAGTTAGTTGCTCCCTGGGTATTGTAGCCAGGTTAGCCCCACAAATAAATGTCTTATTTGTGGGCTTCCCAATAAAGATTGCAGTTGGTTTCTTTTTCATGGGTATATTATTTAATTTACTTGCCTATTTTTTAAAGGATCTAATAGTAAATTTAGACCAAATTATGAAGTCGCTAATGGTGTTATAAGAGAAAGACCTTGATTATGTGTGTATGTGTGGGTGTAGGTGAAAGTTACAGACCACAGACACAGTTCACAGACACAGCATAAGGATTTAATATGCCACAAAAAGATCCAAACAGGACTGAGAAGGCTACCCCAAGGCGAAGGGATAAGGTTAGAAGAGAAGAAGGTAGGGTACCTAGAAGTGAAGAAGTATCAAAGGTAGTGGTACTTTTGGCAGGTATTATTGGTTTGAGGGTTTTAATAAAATTTATGTGTGAAAATATATTTGATGTATTTAGATTTATAATGAGTAGCTTTAAAATGGAAATTACAAAGAACTCCACCTATTATTTGCTCCTATATTGTATGAAAAAGCTCCTTATTATAATTCTGCCAATTGTTCTATTAATTGCAATAATGAGTGTTATTGCAATTAGGCTTCAGATCGGAAAGATCGTTCTAACCAAGATATTAAAACCAATATGGGGACGATTTAACATAGTAAATAATTTGAAGAATCAGTTTTTCTCGTTAAATACTGGAGTTGAGATCATAAAAAGCTCTTTTCAGGTGGGACTGGTTGGAACACTTGCATATTTTACTGTGAAAAATCAGATTAAATACCTCCCTTCCCTGTTTTTTCAAAATATCCCTTCTATTGCATCAAATATGTTATTTCTCATTTATAAAGTTACATGGATTTTGATGGTTCCTTTAATAATTATGGCCATTATACATCTTTTCTATACCAGGTGGGAATATGAAGAGAGTATTAAGATGACCAAACAAGAAGTAAAAGATGAGCACAAACAACTTTATGGAAATCCAGAAATAAAAAGAAAACAGCGGAGAAAGATGCAAGAAGTTATGATGTCCAGGATGATGAGCGAAGTGCCAAAGGCAGATGTTGTTATTACAAACCCCACCCACCTTGCTGTGGCCCTAAAATACGACGTAAATGAGGCCCCTGCCCCCATAGTGGTTGCAAAGGGTGCTGGTTCCATTGCTGAGAGGATAAAGAATATAGCTAAAGAGCACAATATCCCCATTAAAGAAGATAAGCCCTTGGCACAGGCATTGTATAAGAGTGTGGAAGTTGGAGAGATGATTCCAGAAGAACTATACAGGGCCGTTGCCTCGGTGCTTGCTAGCTTAGAGAAATTCAGGAAAAAATATAGTAGTAGGTAACATACAGAAAATTAGAACAGGACAATTAATTGACTCTGATTTATAATTAGAACTTAATTTCTTGTAATTACAAATTAATATTATACAGACCATAAGAGTGGTGGAGGAATCTTCGTATAAACTTTGTTTAAGTTGGATTTGTGGTATCTAACTTAGACCATTGAATTTTTAAAAAAAAGGTTAGGTCAAAATTATGGCGAAAGAGGCATTGAAGATCAGATTTGATCTGGGACATCTGTTAAGACAGGGAGACATTTTACTTGCTCTTGGTGTTGCCCTGATACTTTTTGTGATGCTCATTCCCATGCCTCCTTTGTTTCTGGACCTAATGCTTACTCTAAGTATATCCTTTAGCCTGGTTGTGCTTGTAACAGCAATGTTTGTTGAATCACCTCTAGACTTTACGGTATTTCCCTCGGTTGTCATGATTGCCACAATGCTCAGGCTTGCTTTAAATGTGGCCACCACAAGGAGGATACTATTATATGGGGATCAAGGGTCTTCCGCAGCTGGTAAGGTTATCCAGGCCTTTGGTTTTTTTGTGGTTGGGGGAAATTATGCCATTGGTCTTGTGGTGTTCTTGATTTTATTTGCCTTAAATAAAATGGTTATTGCCCGTGGTATGAAAAGGATTGGTGAAGTGGCCGCCAGGTTTACTTTAGATGCCATGCCAGGAAAGCAGATGTCCATTGATGCAGACCTTAATGCTGGAATTATAACTGAGGAAGAGGCCAGAAAGAGGAGGGAAGAGATTAGAAGGGAAGCGGATTTTTATGGAGCTATGGATGGTGCTGGTAACTTTGTTGAAGGTGATGTGAATGCAGGAATTTTGATTACCTTGATCAATATAATTGGTGGATTTTTTATAGGTGTGTTTCAAAAGGATTTGGACTGGTTAACAGCGGCAAAGACATACACTATTCTCACCATAGGTGATGGACTTGTGTCTATTATTCCATCCATTATCATGTCCACTGCAGCGGGTTTTATAGTTACTCGCTCTGCTGATCAGGGAAGTCTGGGTTCTGTACTGATTGAGCAGATTACATATAGTTACAGGGCGCTTTTTTTGGTCTCTTCAATCCTTGTGATCTTTGGGATGGTTCCAGGTATGCCCACAATTCCTTTCTTTGTCCTGGCTTCACTTGTATGTGGCCTTGGGTTTTTGTCAAAGAAATATGCAAAAAGGTTGCTTGAAATAACAGAAGAATCAGACAAAAAGGAGAAAGAAAAGATAGAGACCCCAGAAGATGTGAAATCTTTACTTCCTTTAGATACTTTGTCCCTGGAAGTTGGTTATGGTCTGATACCACTTGTTGATGAACAACAGGATGGAAATTTGCTTGTGAGGATACGGTCAATTAGGAGACAAATAGCCCTTGAGATGGGGGTTGTTATTCCCTCTATGCATGTTAGAGATAATTTAAATTTAAAGCCAAACCAATATGTGGTTCAGATCAAGGGAAATCCAGTTGCAACTGCAGAAGTTTTGCCTGATCACTATCTGGCAATGGATCCAGGAGGTGCAAAGAAGAAGATAAAAGGCATTGCTACAAAAGAACCTGCATTTAATTTGCCAGCAATGTGGATTACTGAAGAACAAAAAGAGGAGGCAATTTTAGCAGGATACACTGTTGTGGATCCCCCTACCGTGATAGCTACACATTTAAGTGAAATATTTAAAAAACATCTCCACGAATTCATTGGCAGACAGGAGACCCAGGAACTATTGGATACAGTGGCAAAGCGTGCTCCAAAGGCAGTGGAAGAACTTGTCCCAGATATATTGCCCCTTGGTACTGTACAAAAAGTACTTCAAAATCTGGTATCAGAAGGTGTGTCCATTAGGGATATGTTATCAATTGTTGAAGCACTGGCTGATTATGGTACATCCATAAAAGATCCTGACCAGTTGACTGAATTTGTAAGACAAAAGCTCGCCAGGACGATTGTAACTCCATATTTAAGTAGTAATGGTGTATTAAACGTAATATCTCTAGACCCTTCTTTAGAAAATATGATAAAAGAGCACATTAGACAGACAGAAGGAGGGAATTATTATTTATCTATGCCTCCACAACTGGCACAAAAAATTATAAATGCTATCTCAAATACCTTTGAAAAGGTTCAGGTAAGAGATGGGCAGCCAGTACTTCTAACAGGTATCCAGATTAGGCCCCATTTGGCAAAGCTGGTAACCAGATTCATTCCATACCTTCCTGTCCTGTCCCATGGAGAAATACCATCAGACGTAAAATTAGAATCTGTAGCAATAGTGAGGTTAAACAATGCAAGTTAAGACCTACAGAGGACATTCACATCATGAGATACTCCAGAAAATAAAATTAGAAATGGGAGACAGTGCAATAATTCTCAATACAAAGACAGAGGAGGTGAATGGTAAAAAAGTTTATATTGTAATGGCTGCAAAGGACCTGGATACCTCCTCTGAAAAAAAAGAAAAAAAGAGCAACCAGGGATTTAAGACTGAGGAGATCTGGTACAGGGAATGGAAGGAATTTAAAGAGCATATATTTTCCTTATTAAAGGATTCATTGGATATACCTTCACTATCTTCCAGGCAAAAGGCCGCCATAAGACAATTAGAACTAGAGGGCGTGGGCCAGGATTTTATAGTGAGCTTGATTTCTCTACTCAAGAGAAATGGAAGGTCCTTTATGGACATTTTAAATGGGATGGTTAAGACGGTTTCCATAGATAGTTTATTTAAGTCAAATAAATGTCATGTGATGGTTGGACCACATGGTGTTGGAAAGACCTCCACTATCTTAAAATTGGCTTTGAGACTCAAAAGATACAGGCCAGATGCCAAAATCTGCCTGGTTAATGTGGATAACTACCATGGAAAGGGAAAACTCTTTTTGAAACACTATGCAGAGCTTTCAAATTTTTGTTATAGAGACTTAAATGGACTCAGGGATGCTACTGCCCTAGCGGCAGACCTTGGGGAGTTTGACAGAGTATTCATTGATACCCCAGGTCTAAGAAGGGAAATGAATTTAGATTCCTGGTGGGAGGAATCTCCCTTGAGTCTCCTGGATCACCTAAGTGTTCATCTGGTCTTAAGTCCCCTTTATTCCACCCATCAAATAGATCACTATCTGGCAAAGTTCCTCTCTGACAGGCTTACCTCTCTTATATGGACAAAACTAGATGAAGCATGTATATTCGGTACCATGATATATACTGCTTTTAAGACCCAACTGCCTATCTCAATGATAACAAGTGGGCCCCAGCTGAAAAATTCAGTTTTACCTGTTGATAAAATCAACTTGTGGAATATAGTTTTCAAACACAAAATTTTATAGTAAAAGGTAGAAGGATGAAGGTAGAGTTGGATTGTAAAGTCATAAATTGGAGGATGTTGTGAGCTATTCTGTACCAGGACCTAATATCAATCCCTCCATTTCAGCAAAGATACCCATTGTTGTATCTATAACCTCAGGAAAAGGTGGAGTTGGAAAGACAAATATATCAGTAAATCTGGCATATCTTCTTGCAAAAAAGGGTCATAATACCATATTGTTAGACGCAGATTTAGGTTTGGGAAATGTGGACGTGCTTTTGGGTATCACTCCAAAATTAAATATATTTCACCTGCTTTCAAATGAGATAACCCTGGATAAGGTTTTATATAAAACTGAATACGATTTTTCCATACTCCCGGCTCCTTCAGGTGTACTTGAACTAACAACGCTCTCACCAGGACAGAAATTGGAATTTCTGGACGCACTGGATCCATTGGAAGATAAGTTGGATTTTTTTATAGTTGATACTGGGGCAGGAATAAATGACAATGTGCTTTACTTTAATATGGCAACTCAATATAGAATAGTGGTCTTGACCCCGGAACCAACATCTCTAACAGACAGCTATGCCCTAATAAAGGTATTAAATCAACAACACAGTATTAATGATTTTTTTATAATTATAAATATGTGTTCAAATAATAAGCAGGCAAAGGAAGTTTTTAAAAGGTTGTATATGGCTTGTGATCGTTTTTTAAAGGGTGTATCTCTAAATTATCTTGGATATATTCCAAAGGACAGGACGGTAGTTGATGCAGTGAGATTGCAGGTACCTTTTTGCAAAAAATTTCCCGAAAGTGTTGCATCCATAGAGTTAAGTAATATTGTAGAGAATTTATTAACTATAAAAAATATAAAAAATGAAGTAGATGGGAACATCAAATTCTTTTGGAAAAAACTCCTATTCCAGGGTCAATGACAGTGGCGGGACTCCACTTAATGGGATATCAAATTATTTAAATGGAGTGTCCAGTTGGGTGGAATTAGGGTCAAAACTACAGGAACAGGTGGTTGATTCTCTAATCAAGAAGGTCAAGATTATAGCCTATAGGATCAAGAATAAAGTCCCTGTCAATGTTGAGCTAGACGACCTGATTTCTGCTGGGTGCGTTGGACTAATGGAGGCCCTGAGAAATTTTGATGGTTCCCAAAATGTAAAATTAGAAACCTTTGTGGAGAATAGGATAAAGGGGGCTATTTTAGATGAACTAAGACGTCAAGATTTTCTCAGTAGGGGACTTAGACGAAATGTGAAACTAGTTGAAAATGTAAAGTACAATCTTGAGCAATCCCTGGGACGCGAGCCAACCACTCAAGAAATTTCAAAAGAAACAGGACTTGAAGAGGGAGATATAGAAAATCTCCTTGAAATAATAAACAATAATTTGCTTATAAGCATAGATGCTATAAGTCATATCCTAAATAGTGGGGACGATAACCCAGAGACCCTCCTTGAAAAAAAAGAATTAATTTCTGAGATTTCACATTATATAGAAAAGTTAACAGAAAGAGAGCAAATGGTCTTATCGCTTTATTATGTTGAAGAGCTCACAATGAAAGAAGTGGCAGAGGTCTTAAATATAACTGAAGGGAGAGTCTCTCAACTCCACTCCCAGGCCATATCAAAGTTAAAGGAGTTTCTCATAAAAGGACGAGGTCCATAATGGCAGAAGAAAAAGAATTAGAGTTAGATGTAAAGGAGATAGATGAAGAGTTAGACGAGGTTCTATCTGATAAGTCTGAGTCCAGCCCTGTAGGAGAGATAAAAAAAACTCCATCAAGGCCTGAGCAAAAGGTAGAACTGGATTTAGACGATGCCCCTTTTCTGGAAGAAGAGTTAGAAGAAGAGAAAAAGGAAGAAGAAGTTAAGCAAGAGATAGAGGAGAAAAAAAAAGAAGAGGTTTCAGAAAAAGAGGAAGAAGACACATCCCTTGGTAGGAAAAAAAAGATTATCTTTTTAGGAATTGGAGGGGGAGTTATATTAGTTGCTGCCCTGTTATTTTTTTTCTTTTTCAAAGGAGAGAAAGCCCCTCCAAAGGAAGAAAAAAAAGCTCCTGAAAAAAAAATAGAAGTAAAAGAGAAACCTCCTCCACCAAAGCCGCGGGTAGAACAACTCACACTAAGACCTTTTTGGGTTGATTATCCAGTGGCAGATGGCCACAGGTACTTGCATATAACATTGATATTGTCATATGAATCTGGTAGCCTTAGCTGGGAGTTAAATAGAAAGAGAATAGTTATTAGGGATGCAGTATATTACTATTTAAAAAATAAGAATTTCGAGTTTTTTCTAAAAAAAGAAAATATTCCCCTATTAAAAAATGATATTTTATCAATAATCAATCAATACCTTGTTTATGGAAAGATAAAAAAAATATATTTAAAAGATTATTTGATTGAATAAAAGGTACTAACATGCCTGGAAATTTTGATTTTTCAGTAGTAATATCACAGGTTCCAAGGGTACAAAAGATTCAGGGAGATATTCAAAAGGGTCCTTTTAATTTACAGGAAGGTATTCAAAGGGAAGTTGAAAAAAAGCAAGAGATGGTCAACAAAGAGATCGAAGAGTCCTCAAAGGGGAGTAATTTTCAAAAGGTGGGAGGAGATAAAGAAGGAAAAGGTGGGCATGAGGAAAATAGAAATAAGAGACGTGGCAAAGACAAAGGGCAAAGTGAAGAACAAAGAGACCTAAAGGACAGAACAAGGGGAAGATTTGTGGATATAAAGGTTTAATATGGACTTGAAGATGCAGATTCCCACATATTTACTTATTATTTCAACAATAATAGAAGTATTTTTACTCACAACAATTATCTTTATTTTTTACCGTTTAAAAAGATCTGAAGATTTTCTACTTAGATTAAAACAGTCTCAAAAAGAACTTTTAGACAAATTAAGTTTTAATGAACAAATAGAGAAAGAGCTTGTAAAGAGCTTTGAAGAGAGGCAGCGGGAACTTATGATTCTAGACTCTAAACTGGAGAAAAAATTGGGTGAGGCTAGAGAGATTTTAAAACAGCTTGAGGAAGCTTCAAATTCACCTAAGGTACTCAAAGAGATAATTATTAGTGGATATAAAAATGGTGAGAGTCTAGAGTCTCTGGCAAAGAGGACCGGGCTTAGTATTGAAGAGATTGAGTGGATTTTGGAGCAGCAAAACCTATGAAAATTAGGAGACAAAAGTCCTTTAACAATCTTATATACTTTTCCCCTGATGAAACCAGGGTAAAAAAGTTTAGAAAAAGATATAAGGTAGGCGATAGGTTAAGGGCAAAAGTGTTAAAGCTAATTGACAAAAAAAGGGCAGTTATCCAAATAGATGAAGTGAAATTAATAGCCCTACTTAAGGACAACATTGGAGCTAGTGATTTTGTTTTGTTAGAAGTAAAACAATTATATCCCCACATTATTTTAAAACACGCAAAAGATTCAGACCAGGGTATTAGTCTTTACATTTAACCCATGACAGATTTGATAATATCTCCCAACCATCCATGGCTTGCCCCCCTTGCGGGATACAGCGATCTGCCTTTTAGACTCCTTTGCAGAAAACTTGGCTGTTATGTTACAGTCACAGAGATGGTGAGTGCAAAGGGACTTTTTTATAATTTTGATAATACAATGAAGTACATAGAGACAACAAAAGAAGATTCTCCCCTGATTGTTCAACTTTTTGGTGAAGATCCATATAGTATTGGCCGTGCTGTTTCTATTCTTCTAAGTATGGGTTATAGATACTTTGATCTGAATGCTGGCTGTCCAGTTAAAAAGGTTACAAAGACAGGGGGTGGTGCTGCCCTTTTAAAAGATATTGGAAGACTTAAAGATATCTTAATGAGTATGGTAGATGCTGCAGGGGCAGATAGAGTTGGTGTAAAGATCAGATTGGGATGGAATAAAGATAATCCAGTGTATCTTAAGGTAGGGGAAATTGCCAGTAAGCTAAAGATTAGGTGGATAGGGTGTCATCCCAGGTTCGCCAAACAGGGATTTTCTGGTAAGGCAGATTGGGAGTGTATAAGAAAGTTAAAGGCAAATTGTGATGTTCCTGTAATAGCTTCAGGAGATCTATTTTCAGCCCAAGACGCAGTAAATTGTATTATAAATACACAGGCAGACTCCATAATGTTTGCCAGAGGAGCACTTAGAGACCCTCTGGTTTTTAAAGAATATAAAGTGCTTTTAAATTTAAGGTGCAATGACCAAAATTCAATGTCCAAACCTGATGAATTAAGAGTAAGAAGGAATAAGCAATTAAAAATCCATGTTATCAGGACTCACATAGAGCTTATCAGGGAATTTGGCAGGGATAAAAATCCCATATATAGATTAAGGGGAATTTTGGCCAGATACATACGAGGTTTTGACAGATCTAAGGCCTTTAGGGAAATGGCGGTTAAATTGAATTCATGGGATGATATAGAGAGATTACTTAAAATGTTAGAGGAGGATATAAGGTGAATATTATCAGGGGAAAACGGGCTGGATTCTGTATGGGAGTTGGTCTTGCCCTGAAAAAGTTAGATGAGGCCATAAAAAGGTACCCATTAAAAAAAATATATACCCTGGGACCAATAATACACAATCCACAGGTGGTGGATATATATTTGAGAAAGGGAGTGGTCCCAATAGAAGATGTATCAAGTATTGGGCCAGATGATGTGGTGGTTATTCGGGCACATGGAGTACCAAAACAGTTGTATAAACAGCTTCAAGAAAAGGGGGCAAAGATAATAGATGCAACATGCCCAAAAGTAAAAAAGGCCCAGAGGCTGATTGAACAATATTCTTTAGAGAGAATTTTGCTTTTGTTTGGGGAAAAGGAGCATCCAGAAGTAAAGGGACTCTTAAGTCATGCCTTATGTAAGGGGATAGTTTTTTCTTCAATTGAGGAACTTAAATCAATTAGTTTGGATTTAGATAAGAACTATTTTTTGGCCTCTCAGACCACCCAGGAGAGACAGGAATTTATAGAAATTGTAAGTTTTTTAAAAAATAGATTTGGGAAAGATTTTCCTATTCTAGATACAATTTGTGATGCAACTAGGTTGAGACAAGAAGAGGCAATAGAAATAGCCAAAAATTCAGATGTGGTAATAGTTATTGGTGGATACAATAGTGGAAATACAAGGAGGCTGCTCCAGGTTGTAAGGGCGACAAGAACAGAATGCTATCACATAGAGACTATACATGATATCAGCAGGGAAATGATTGAGGGAAAAAATATAATTGGTCTAACTGCTGGGGCCTCTACCCCTGAATTTATCATTGAACAAGTGGAAAAATATCTCGAAAGTTTTTAAGCAAGATTTTTATCCCTCCTTGTGGCACACAATTTGATATTTTTGTAACAAGGAGGGATAAGATGAAATTTTTACCTACCAATATAAACTTAAACACCCAACAATTTAATTCAAAAATTAAAATCAAACTTGATTCAAACCTGTCTTGTCTTAATTCCCATCCTACATTTTCAAATCAACTGGATCTTCTTTTGACAACATCCTCTCAGGGAAAACCAAAAATGGATAAAGAAACAAATGGGGAAGATTTACCCCTGGTATTTTTACTTTTATCACTGATTAATTCCAATGAAAGTTTCTCTAAAAATGATTTAATAAAACAGATGAAAAATAATGATTTAGATGGTATTAAGAAGATGATGCATGGTGAAATAGGAAAACTTATTGACATGTTAAAAAAAGGTGTTTCCGATGACCCAAAATTAAATGAGCTTATTATAAAGCTACAGAAATACCTAAGTTCGAATGATTGTGAGTGTAAATTAATGACTAAGGATTTAAATAGTTTTATGGGAAGGCTTTTGCAAGATGATATCCATGAAAATAATAACCATAAAGAAAATGATATTTTTTTTAATGTAAATGTAAATGAAAAAAAATATAGTCAAGAATTACAAAATATAATC
>NZ_BAAIEW010000022.1:0-59926 GCF_054654515.1 Desulfothermus okinawensis JCM 13304
CAAAGTTTTAGGTGCTCTTCATCCTTCTACCTTTCACTAATCACTTGATCCATAACTCAATCAATAATCGGAGCTAAAGGAATAGGCAAGAAGGGCAATGTTATTTAAACGTAATTTACCAAACTCACTTTCATTATCATTGATGCTGATTTTAAGATTGCCTGATACACTGTTTGTTGCTGACTTATTTTGGTAAGGAGTTCTGCAAAATCAACATCTTCAATAAAGCTTTTTCTTTCTGACTGATTTAGTTTTAAGTCTGATAAAATGCTCTCAGATGTATTTAACCTATTTATCTTAGCGCCTATGTCTGCATGTACTTTAGTAACCTCACTTAGTGCAGAGTCTATGTAGTCAAGGCCCTCACTTATCTTTTCCTGGTCATTTAATTCCAATGCTGCTATGAGTCTTCCAACCCCAACAAATAGATTTTTTTTATCGTCATCTGCAAATGCCATTTCCTGACCTGATGAATTTTCAGAGAATCCTCCAAATATTTTGGTTCCCACATGGGTAACTGGCACATTAACACCTTGGGAAATTTCAGAATCCATACTTGCATCCCTTGGATGAATGGTAAATTGGTCTCCCTGGGAAAGGGAAGATGTTAGGGTTGATGGAGCCAGCCTGAGAACGCCACCTTCAATTGGCAGGGATTCATATCCTGATCCAGTTGCCACTATCTTGTGTCCACTGTCCCAGGAAATGCCGCCATCTGTGCTATATGAATATTCAATTTCATCTCCATTGGTAAATCCAGTTCCTGCTACATTATCTATTCTTACTATAATATCCTTATGTATATCTCCCTGTGCAAATGAATACAAATTTGTTGACGACTGTTCTACCTCTATCCCTCCTATTTGAAACTCAAGGCCACTCAGTGTTGGATGGGGCTGAGATGAATCCATTTCACTTAATGTAACCTTGCCTCCAGGCAGGTCTAATTCCAGGGGACTTGAAGAATTGTCCGCTTGAATGGTTCCTGACCACGTGGTACCACCATCAATACTATATTTATACTCAACTGGATTACCATCCCCAATATTTCCACCTGAGACTATTTTAACTACAACAGGGTTCTCAAAGCTACCACTTTTGTCTGGAGTAATTGATAAGTTATAGTTGTTATATGTAGAACCAGATGGGATTTTATTTATCTTTACTCCAGCACCAGATTCGTTGTCTCCATGATATATAGCAGTTGGGGCGATTATTAATTTTGTTCTATCTTCTCCAGCTAAGGCATCATCACATACAACCTCATAGCCCTTTTTTAACTCCAGCTTAACTCCGCCAAGATCCAGGGTAGTATCTCCAGCATTTAGTGTTCCGCTTGTAATGGTTGTTGAGGAACTGACATTTTTAACAGTGTATGTAATGTTGTCATCTATTCCAATTTTAGCGGTCCCACTGCCAGGCTTATTGAACTCAACAACAATCACATCATCACTACTTCCAGAAATATTTTTAATATACGCAGATACATCATCTATTCCAGTATCATCTTTTTTGTTGGAAAACACAGTAAGTCCCTTTGTGTACGCCTGGGTGTGTATTTTGTGGCCAGCAAACAGGGATCTTCCCTCATAGGTGGTATTTGATAAGGCAAGGAGCTGGTCAAATATCTGTCTTACTTCTTTTAAGATGTCCTTTCTGTCGCTTTCATTTATGGATCCTGTGGATGCCTGTACTGTTAGTTCTTTAAGCCTTGAGAGTTGGTCCTCTACCTGCTTTAGGGTTGTGTCTGCAAGCCCGAGCCATCCCTTGGAATTGTTAATATTGTCCTGGTACTGAGATAGTGCCTTTATGGAATCCCTGTAATATAGTATCCTGGCCATACCCACTGGATTATCAGAAGGTCGGTTGATTTTTTTCTGACTTGAGCCCTGTTCATACAGTTTTTGTAGAGAAGATGTAGTCTGATCCAGGTAATTCATAAAATTTGTATAGAGCATGCTCTGGGATATTCTTGAAGTCATGGAAGACCCCTTATTTTACTGTTTAATGTTTTTTCATAACTACATACACGTTCTCTTTTATTTAGCTATGGTATCATCTGTATGACAGTGGACATCATTTGTTCAGATACTGTAATTAATTTTGCTGAAGCCGTGTATGCCTGTTGAAATTTAAGTAAATTACTCATTTCCTCATCCAGGTTTACTCCAGAGACCTCTTTTTGCCTTTCATCTAAATCTGTGGCCAGTGCCTTAAAAAAATTGTAGTTATACTCTGCCCTTGAGGTATGGGATCCAACTGTTGCAGTTAGGGAGTTGTAATATCCCTGCAAGGTATTTTGGGTAGTTCCTTCAGATTTTGTTGTAAATGATACTTGTTTGTATTGGAGTGCAGCTATATTGTTTGCTGTTGTATTGTCTCCTGGGTTTGCCTCTCCTGCACCATTTATCCTTCCAGAGGCAATAAAATCAATATTCTGATTTATATAAGGATTTATGGCCACATCCTGCGCCCCTGTCCCCTCAAAAAAGGTATTAATTCCAAGTGCAGCAAGAAGTCCTGAAGAGTCTTCTCCAAATGCAAATTCATAATTGGAATCTTTTGCCTTTATTGTTAATTTGTTATCAATTATATCCGCACTTAGGTAGCCATTTAATCTGGGATCATTATTGATGGCATCCTTTATGTCTTCCAGGGAATGGGTTTGTGGGTCAAAGTTTGTCCTTGTGTTGTCAGTATAATTTCCGTCCATGTCCAGATAAAGGGGACCATCTATCAACTCCCCGGTAGTTTTATTGTATATATAGATCCCAACATTTCCTTCTGATAGTTTGTCATAGAAAAAGAGACCAGAACTGTTTGAACGCAGGGGGGCGGAATTATTATAGACCCTATAGGTGCCAGTTATCTCACCATATTTTCGCAGTCCAACCCCTTGAGAGTGGTTTCTATTTACTTCCCATATGAGTTCTTTTGTAAATTCATTAAATTTTTCTTTTATTTCACCAACATAGTTGTCTCTAAAATTAAACATCCCTGCAATGGTACCTCCCATTAGTCTCCTGCTATTATCCTTGCCATTGCCAAGGACCATGGGAGTTATGTTTACCTTTGATGAAGTTGTCTGGTACCAGTATAGTCCATGTTTGGGAATCACGTGAAAGGTATCTCCTGCCTGAAGCTGGTTTAAACCTGTGTAATGAGAAGGATCGTCTGGATCTCCAAACCACACCTGCACATCACTATTTGGCAGGGTCACACGTGAATTATAATTAAGGGCAGGGATGGTTATGTAATTTCCATTTTCGTCGGTTAACCAGGTGTTCCCCCCATCTATTGAGATTTTTAATCTAGCAACATTTGGATCACTTGAACTGGATCCCACTGTGCCTGGTGTTACAACCTGCAATGTATATTCATAATCATCTGAGCCAGTAAAATATATTTGACCATCAAAATTTGAATCTGTGGTTAGGTTGGTTATGGTCTGGGGGCCTTCTAAAGAGAGTTTATAGTATTCAATACCATCTACAAGGGTATAGCCAGATCTCGTTGTTACAAGCAGATCCCCTCCACCATGGTCCATTACAGTAATATCCACAAGTTGTGCTAAGTCCCTAAGCAGCGAGTTTCTCTTGTCATAGAGTTCATTGGGATTGTTTTGTCCAGGGACCTCATGGGCAGTTATTTGTCTGTTTACATCTGCTATCTCCTGTATGAGTTTGTTTGCCTTGTTTACGTCTTGTTCAATAAAGTCATTTATCTGATTTTGTATGTTTTGTAGATCACTTGCCCCAATATCTATTGCCTGCAAAAGGTTTGCACTATCACCAAGCAAGGCAGTCCTTACACTTGAATCATCTGGCCTCTGGGCAAGGCTTTGCCAGGAGGCAAAAAATTGTTCCAGTGCCGTACTAAGACCTGAATTTTCACCATTTTTGAACACAGTCTGGACACTGTCTAGGTTCTCATAAAGGGTACGCCATTTTTCCTGGTCAGAATATTTTGTAAGGTATTGCTTTTCTATAAAATCATCAAAAACCCTCACAATTTCCTTTGCCCTTACTCCCCTACCCAGTTGTCCTGGAGCAAAATCAATAGATGGGGCCTCTTCTATTATTACTTTTCGTCTACTGTATCCAGGGGTATTGACATTGGCTATGTTATTGCCTGTGGTTTCAATTGCAGTCTGGGAAGTAAATAAACCCCATTTGCCTATGTCTAAGACTGATCCTATGCCTGGCATCTATAGCCTCCCACTTACTATACATGGACCTGGTGTCTTTGTGGTAAATTTTCCGTATTTGGAGTAAACATCCTTTGACTTTGGCCTTATCTGGTCGTAGAGGAAATTTACCAGTTCCCTTGTTTGTTCCAGATGGGCTATGGCAAGGTCTGCATTCCTGGTGGCCTGCTCCATACACAATTTTTCTTTGGCCTTTAAACTATCAATCAATTCCACTAGTTCCTCTCTTCTTCCTTTTTCTAAAACCCCTGCCAGGTCTAACAGCTTGTTTACCCCAAATTCTTTTTGAATCAGAGTGAGAAGCTCTTCTTTCTCCTTTTTCAACTGGGAAATTAATCCCTGAATGGCAAACTGGTTTTTAGATAATTCACTTTTGCGATTTCCCAGTAATATCTTGTATTCTTCCCTTTGCAGGGAATATAAAACATCCAGGGCCTTTAGCTGCCTTTTTATGGGATTTAATATCTTTTCCATATGATAGACTCCTGATTAATGTTTATCTCTTTATCGTTTGTTTTTGCTATTTAATTTAGCCTCTTGTATTTAAAAAAACTTTGGCATATAAGGTCTTTTCCATTAAAGGTAGAGGGTTTATTGGTTTATTGTTAATCCTTACTTCAAAGTGGACATGGGGACCAGTTGTCCTGCCAGTTATTCCCACTGTGGCAATAACGTCACCTTGGTTTACAATGTCACCTTGGTTTACGAGATTTTCTTTATTGTGTGCATAAATTGTCTCCAAACCTGCGCTGTTTTTAATAATCACCACTTTTCCATATCCTGGCCTTTCTCCAGAATAGATCACCTCTCCCCCTGTTGCAGCCTTAATCTTTGTCCCAATTGGGGCTGCTATATCAATACCATTATGCATTTTCCTCTCCCCTGAAAAAGGATCCTTCCTAATGCCAAAATAAGATGTGATTTCTCCAGATACAGGAAGGATTATCTTATTTGACTCTTTCTTTTTTTCTCTTTGTTCTATTTTCTCTGCAATTTCATTTACTTTGTCTAAGATGGTTGTTTTATCTTTTTTGTGGTGGTATATCTGGGTCGTTATATTTATCTTTGATTTTTGAACTTCTGTTTTTTTTACCTCAGTGTGCTCACTCTTTTTTTCCAGTTGATTCACCAGATTGTTATATAGAAATTTTGATAATCCTATGCCACCTTCCTTTGCCAGCTTTTTTGAGAATTCAAAGTCAAAAAGATCCATGTATTGGTTGCTTATAGGGTCATTAAAAAATCCATCTTTTGATACAGATTTTTTCATTTCCCCCCATAATTTTTCAATAAATATTGCCTCAAAATCAGTACATACTTCTTTTAACTTCTGTTCTTTTTCACTTAACCTCGAACCATTAGAACCTTGAACTTTGAACCTTGAACCCTCAAGTGAGTTCAGTTCCCTGGCTACTTTGTCCAGGTTAAAATTATTCATTTTTGTATCTATGCCCAATTTTATCATCAGTAGACCTCCAGTTCTGCATGGAGTGCCCCGGCAGCCTTAAGTGTCCTTAAAATTGATATCATGTCCCGTGGGGATGCCCCAATTGCATTTAATCCATCCACCAGTTCCTTTAAACTTGCGCCTTTTATCATGGTTAATTTTTTTATCTCTTCCTTTGCCTTTACCTGAGTCCTTGGCACTCCAGTAGTGACTCCAAGGCTAAAGGGGGCAGGTTGGGATACCTGGGGGGTTTCTTTTACCACCATCTGGAGATTTCCCTGGGCAATTGCAACAGGGGATATTTTTACGTCCCAACCCATTACAATGGTTCCAGTTTTTTCGTCTACAACTACCTTTGCCCTGGAATCTGGGGTTACATACATGTTTTCTAAACTGGCTAAAAGTGGCACTAGATTGTGTTTGAATTGTGGAGGTATTTTTAAATCTATTGTGGAGATGTCCTTTGGATAGGCGTATTGGCCTCCCAATTTGTCGTTAATAGCCTTTGTAATCTGTTGGGTGGTGGAAAAATCTTTTATGTCCAGGGATATTGTAATCTTGTCCTGGGAGTTGAATTCAAAAGGGGGTTTCCTCTCAACTGTTGCCCCTTCAGGGATCTTTGCCACAGTGGGGATATTTTTTACAGCAGATGTGGCCTGTCCTCCAACAGTGTATCCTCCAAGTAGGATAGGTCCCTGGGCCAGGGCATATATCTTCCCATCAATGCCCTTTAGAGGAGTTAGAATAAGTACACCACCTAAGAGACTTTTGGCATCACCAATAGAGGAGACCGTCACATCCAACTTGTCCCCTGGTCTTGCTGATACTGGCATCTTAGCAGAAACCACAACAGCTGCCACATTTTTGGGCTGAATATTATTTGGATCTACCTTGATTCCCATGTTCTCTAACATATTGGCAATGGATCGAATGGTAAACTCAGATCCACGTTGGTCTCCTGTGCCAGATAGCCCAACCACAAGCCCATATCCAATTAGCTGATTTGTTCTGACACCACTAAACTTTGCAATATCCTTAAGCCTTACGCTCTCACAAAAACTTTGTCTTACCCACAAAAGAGGTATTACTAACATGGTGAAGTATAAGAGGTAAAAGGAGATATCCAGTATACTATTTTTTTTGGTACCGCTATTATTCATATAACTACCTCTTATTAATACCTCTTAATCCAAGTTTATCAAAACCTGGATTAACATATTGTTATAATTTTAATTTATTTTTTTCATCTACCCACCACAATCCATGGGTTAAAATGGCCATATTTTATCTATCAATTTCCCCATCCATCCCTGTCTTTGTTTATTTGATAACACACCTTCACCATATACATAGATCTTTGCATCAGCTAGTTGATTGGAAGTAATCGAATTGTCTGCATCAATATCCCTCGCCCTTACAAGACCATGTACATGGATTATTTGTTTTTCTCCGTTGACCATGATTTCTCTATAACCTTGGAGTTCCATAAGTCCGTTTGGAAATATCCTTATAATCCTGGCTGCAACTGTTGCTGTAATGGTTGTCTGTGTGGAGGTATCCCCTGAGGTATCCAATTTGTTGTGATTTGAAGATTTCAAGATTGGTGTATCACCAACTGGCATTGGAAGTCCCAGGACCTTACCCCTCCCAAAAAAGCTACTAAATCCAGCTGAAATATCGTATTTTTTCTCTGACTTGGTATCTGATTCAGTGGATGCACTGCTTTGCTCTACAATTTTTACAAGTACTATGTCGCCAACTCGCTTGGCCCTGTTGTCTTCAAATAAAAGCCTGGCATCTGAAGGCTGAAAAAGGGAGCCTGGATTATTTATTTTAGATATTGGCTCAGGCTCTGGTGGAACAAGCTTGGGTATATAAGAAGGGGAATTAGTTGCACATGAGGCTACAAGACCTAATAAGATTAACAGCAATAACCTTTTCATTTAAAGGCTCCTTATGGGATATTTATTGTTATATCTGCTTATTTCACTAACTCCGAAGTCTCAAGCTTTGTTGTGTCTGTGGACTGTGTTCAATGTTCAAGGTTCGAGGTTCAAGGTTCAACGTTTTAGTACTCTTCATCCTTCTACCTTCTCACTGATCACTATTCACTAATCACTAATTACCATATTACTTTTTATTCTACTTTTACTGTGTCTCTATTTATTACTTTTGCGTAAACAATCCTGTGACTTTGAATATTCATTACTTTTATGAAGTCTCCAATGTTACCATCTTCTAAACACTTACCTATTGTTTTGAGTAGGATGCTACTGCCTTCATAAACCAACTTTACCTTTTGACCCCTTGATACAACAGGGAGAGGTTCTAGTCTTTCCATGGTAATTGGTTGCATGGCTCCAATTGGAACCTTTATCCTGTAAGGCCCGCTTTTCCCGTCCCATATATTTTTTGAAATATATGCAATGTTCTTTTTTACAAATGTTATCTTGTCAAAGGTCAACACCTCTCCAATATTTAGTGGCCTCCTGGCACATGGAACCGCCCTGTATACGTCCAGAAAGAATCTGCCTGTCTTTTTTCTCAATATCCTTTTGTCCCTGTAGATAACAAACGTTATGTTATTTGACCCTGGCTTTATTGGATCCTGACCAGTTTGAATGTAGATTTTTTCTCCAGAACCAAGTATTAGGTATTCAGGGATTACCACATCCCTTAACCTCAGTTCCCCGTTGAGTTGGGATGCATTCTTTTTTACAAAATCAACTAAAAGGGAAAAAATCTTGTCTTTAGTAACCAGAAGAGAACCTTTGTATATATGTATTTTGTCAGGGAGATCACATCTACTTACAAGATTTTTGGGAAGGTTTTCTGATATTATTTTTTTTAAAAATTCTTTTTGAAGGGTGAATTTTTTTGGATAATCAGATATATCAAGTAGAGGTAAATCTTTAATATCATCTGATAGTTGGTCATGGTCATTTATAATTACAATATCTTTAAATCTTATAAAATTATCAGGTACCAAGGCTATATCTTTGAATCTTATTGAAGAACAAAATCCCATAGATGAAAGACTCACAGTGAAGATGAGGTACATCAGATATATTAATGAATTGTAAATGATATCCTGTCTCATAAAACCCTACCTGACTATTCTATTTGCAAATTGTATCATTTGATCTGAAGCAGTAATAGTTTTTGAGTTACTCTCAAATGCCCTCTGGGCCATAATCATGTTTACCATCTCTTCTACCAATTCCACATTAGACATCTCTAAAAAACCCTGTACAATCCTTCCTGCATTGTCAGTCCCAGGTGTAACCTGTTGTGCTGCACCTGATGCTGGAGTTTCCATGTAGAGATTTCCTCCAATTGCATTTAACCCTGCGGGGTTTATAAATGTGTATATGGGTATATCAGCCCCTGCCAGCTCATTTCCTTCCTTGTCCAGGGCTGAGATGTGTCCATCATTTGTAACAACAATGTTTTGTGTAGTAGTAGGTACAGTAAATGGCGGTTGAAGAGGATATCCCCTGGGGGTAACTATCTGACCATTTTGATCTAATTTAAAATTGCCTGCCCTGGTGTATGCAATCTGGCCATTTACATCTACCTGGAAAAAACCATCTCCTTCTATTGCCAGGTCCAGGGGATTTCCTGTGTTCTGTAAATTTCCCTCTTTAAAGAATTTGTGCACAGTAGATGGTCTTACTCCAAGTCCTATTTGTATGCCTGTGGGAATTGTTTGACCACCCTGGTTTTGGTGCCCAGCTATTTTTAATGTCTGGTACATAAGGTCCTCAAATTCTGCCCTGCTTTTTTTAAAGCTCACTGTATTCACATTGGCTAAATTGTGGGCGATGGTATCTATATTGATTTGCTGGGCAACCATGCCAGATGCAGCAGTCCACAGTGATCTCATCATAATTAGCCCCCTTTTATGTTGGATTGCCAACCTTTGTTATTAGTTTTAAGTCTTCATCATTTGTACTTGTCATTGTCTTTTGAAGGATTTCAAAATTCCTCAATGTATCAATCATATTGATCATTTCTTTAACCACCTGAACATTTGAACCCTCTAAATACCCTTGATAAATCCTTGGATTATTGACTGTTTTTTCTGGATTATTTGGATCATTTTTGTAGAGATTTTCCCCAATTTTTTTGAGCAGGCCTCTATTTTTAAAATCCACCACATCTATTGTTCCAGCCACTGTCTCTCCAACATATATATTCCCATCCTGGGTAATTTGAATCCTTCCCTTACCCCTCACCTGGATAGGTCCACCTTTACCTAAAAGCTTATAACCCTTTTGAGATACAATAAATCCGTCTTTATCTAGGGTAAAATTACCTGCCCTGGTATACATTATTCCATCTTTTGTCTGTAGCTTGAAGAAGCCATTACCCCCAATTGCAAGGTCCAGGGAATTTCCTGTGTGTTGCAAAGGACCCTGGGAAAAATCTATCCGTTTTTCAGCGATCCTTGGTTGGGTGAGTAGATCTTTTTCTGGCCATCTTATCCCACCTTTTATCCCAAGGTTTGGGTCATTAAAATCATGGGCATAGTGGGACAGGACTTGTTCAAAGCTCAACTTATCTTTTTTATACCCAACAGTTGAAACATTAGCCAAATTATTGGCAATTATATCCAGCCTGTAAGTTTGGGTAAGTGCGCCAAACAGACCATTGTATACACTGTCTTGCATGGGAAAAAACCTCCTTTGATAAAGAATGAAGCAAAAAACAGGCCAACTGAATCTTAACAAATGGAAAGATGATCATGGAGATTTTTCTCAATTTTTTGACATATTATAATATTTAATTTGAAATACCTTTGTTCAACCCTTGACTAATTGTTGTGTTTTGAATAAAAATATATTTGTGATTTGAGCGGGTGTAACTCAGTTGGTAGAGTACAAGCTTCCCAAGCTTGGAGTCGCGGGTTCAAATCCCGTCACCCGCTCCACTCCTAGATTAAAAAAAATTTGAATTTTTGGAGTGGGCCTATTTGGTCCACTTTTTTTTTGAATAACTAAATCGGTGGATATTGGTATATGGAATTTGAAGATATAAAAGAAAAACTGAATAAAATTGTAAAAGATGCTGTTTTGTCCCTGGGGTATGATCTGTGGGGTATGGAATTTTTAGGTTCTTTTAGAGGTGGTGGAATACTTAGGGTGTATATTGATTCACCTTCTGGGATATCTATCTCAGATTGTACTAATGTGTCCAGGCACTTAGATGTAATTTTGGATATAGAAGATCCAATCCCTGGTTCCTATACCCTGGAGGTATCTTCTCCTGGTTTAGACAGGTCTTTTTTTGAAATTAACCAGTTAAGGGATTACACCGGCCAGGTGGTGGCAGTTAAATCAAAAATTCCCATTGAAAATAGAAAAAAGTGGAAGGGAAGACTTAAATCTGCTGATCCTCACAGAGGTGAAGTGGTAATAGATGTAGATGGGGAAGATCTTTCTATTTCCTGGGAGGAGATAGAGAAGATTAAATTGGTATATTTTGACTAGGGATTAAAAATATTGCAAGAGATGGGGGAGAGTCTTTATATATCTTGATTTTCAAGTGGAGGTCATTTCATGGGATTAGAATTAAAAAAATCCATTGAAACAATTAGCAAAGAAAGAAGAATAGACAGGGATGTTTTAATAGATACACTGGAAGAAGCTGTTAGAGTGGCTGTTAACAAGAAGTACCATAACAAGTTAGACATAGAGGTAAATTATAACGAAGATACAGGTGACATGGAAGTTTACCAGTTTAAAAGGGTGGTGGAGGAAGTAGAAGATCCAGATAAGGAAATTGCCCTGGAAGATGCCAAAGAGATAGATCCAAATGTAGAGTTAGACGATGAAGTTGGCTTTAAACTGGAAGTTGAAGACCTTGGCAGGATAGCTGCCCAGTCGGCAAAACAGGTAATAATTCAGCGCATGAGGGATGCGGAGCAAGAGATCATATATGAAGAATATAAAGATAGGGTTGGAGAAATTGTAAGTGGAACTGTACAGAGGAAAGAAAGGGCTGGGCTAATTATAAATCTGGGCAGAACTGAAGCCCTACTTCCAAGGGATGAGCAGATTCCAACAGAACACTATAAAAGGGGCGATAGGGTAGATGGCTATATAATAGATGTAAAAAAAGAGGGGAGGGGACCTCAGATAATACTTTCCCGTTCCCATCCTGCCTATATGGAGGCCCTGTTTAAAAGAGAAGTGCCTGAGGTCAGTGATGGTACCATAATGATTATGGGCATTGCCAGGGATCCTGGTGTGAGGGCAAAAGTTGCCCTTTATTCAAAGGACAGGGATGTTGATCCAATAGGGGCATGTGTTGGAGTTAGAGGATCTCGCATAAATAAGATAATACAGGAATTTAAAGGTGAAAAAATAGACCTTGTTGTGTGGAGCCCTAACATAACTACCTATGCTGTCAATGCTTTGGCGCCTGCCAGGATATCCAGCATCACTGTAGATGAAGAAGAAAAGAGTTTAGAGGTTGTGGTCCCTGACAATCAGTACTATTTGGCAGTTGGAAAAAGGGGACAAAATGTAAAGTTGGCCAGCAAACTCCTGGGGTGGAGTATAGACATTATAACAGAAAGTCGTTATGGAGAGATCTATCAAAATAGACAGAAGCTGGAACAACTGGCTGGAGTAGTGGGTAGCAGTGTGGATGCATTTTATGAAGCTGGTTTTAGTTCTTTAGAGGAAGTTGCACAGGCTACAGATGAAGAACTTATGGAGATAGAAGGGATGGATGAAGACAAATTAAAGGAACTCAGGTCTGCCTTAAATCTTATTTTATCTTAGTTGAGTCCATGAAACATATACCACTTAGGACTTGTATTGTTTGTAGAAAAAAGAAAGCTAAATATCTTTTAGATAGGTATGTGTATATTAGAGGTGAATTTATTTTAGACAGAGAGCAAAAATTGCCTGGAAGGGGTTTTTATATATGTAGGGAAGAAAACTGCAGACAAAAGGCTGGAAAAAGGTTTTCTTCACTAAAATACAGATTGAGCAAGCTTGGCTCTGCTTGGAGAGAAGAAAGAAGTTAAGGGGTTTTAAGGGGGGATTATGGCCACAAAAATGCGTGTTAGAGAATTATCAAAAGAATTGGGAATAAGTAATAAAGAATTATTACATCTTCTTAGAGAAGAAAATATTCCTGTAAAAAGTCATATGAGTGGGCTTACTGAAGAACAGGTCCAACATGTGAAGGAAAAATTTAAAGAGCAAAGACAAGATAATAGGGTTCAGAAAAAAAAGGTGGCTTCTGGGATAATAATAAGGAGAAGGCCTGTAAAAAGGGAAGAACAAAAGTCTAAGGGTGATGTTCAGGAAACAAGGGAAGAAGTAACTGAAGAGTTAGATAAGAAAGAAGAAACTAAAGAAGAAACTAAGGTAGAAGAAAAAGAAGTTGAAGAAGAAGTAGTTGAGTCCAAAAAAGAAATGGAAAAAGAAGACAGAGAAGATGATAAGGTTAAGGAAAAGGAATTAGAAGAGGTTAAATCCCCCCGTGTTGAAAAAGAACACCCAGAGGAAAAAAAGGAAGAAAAAAAGAGAAAAAGGCCCTTTAAAGATAAAAGAAAATTTAGGAGAAGGAAACCTTATCCAAAGGCAAGGGTGATTACAGTACCAAAAAAAGAGGAATCTCCATCCAGGGAAAGTGGAGAAATAAAGAAAGCTAAGGAATTTCAACCCAGGCCCGCGAAGTCAACTAGACCCAGTGCTGCCCAGGGTTCACCTCCTGTTGCAGAGTTTCCTGTGGTGCCTGAGAAAGAGGACAGGACAAGGCGAAAAAAGAAAACCAAAAAGGTGGTGGATGTATCTTCTATTTATGAAGAGGACACCAAGAAGAAAAAGATCCAGTGGAAGAAAAAGAAGGAAAGTCCAGTAAGTGATAAGACAGGGGGAAAGGCTCCAAAGAAAAAGAAACTCGAGGAAAAACGGGAAGAAACTCCTAAAATAACTACTCAACCAATAAAGGCCGCAAAGAGAAAGATAAAAATAGAAGAGGCAATAAGGGTCTCAGACCTTGCCCAACAAATGGGGGTCAAGGCACAACAGATAATAAAGACGCTCATGGACCTCGGTGTAATGGCCACTATTAATCAGTCTATAGATTTTGATACAGCTTCCCTGGTGGCTGCAGAGTTTGACTATGAAGTTGAAAAGGTGGGATTCTCTGAGGAAGATTTTATCTTGCCCAAAGAAGAAGACAAGCCAGAAGACCTAAAACCAAGACCTCCTGTTGTGACCATAATGGGTCATGTGGACCATGGTAAGACAACCCTTTTGGATGCCATCAGGAGTTCAGATGTTGCATTGAAAGAGGCAGGTGGGATTACCCAGCACATTGGTGCATATCACGTCAAAGTGGGTGATGGATATGTGGTATTTCTAGATACCCCGGGTCATGAAGCCTTTACGGAAATGAGGGCAAGGGGTGCCCAGGTTACTGATATAGTAATATTGATAGTGGCTGCTGATGATGGAGTCATGGAGCAGACCAAAGAGGCAATAAACCATGCAAGGGCTGCTGATGTGCCAATTATTGTGGTCATAAACAAAATTGATAAGGACAATGCTGATCCTGAAAGGGTTAAAAGAGAGTTGGCAGAGCTTGGACTCTTACCTGAAGAGTGGGGTGGGGATACTATTTATGTAAATATCTCTGCAAAAAAGAAGATTGGAATAGACCAGTTACTTGAGATGTTGCTGCTTCAGGCAGAGGTGTTGGAGCTAAAGGCCAATCCAGACAAGAGGGCAAGGGGGTTTATTATTGAATCTAGGCTAGATAAAGGAAGAGGCCCAGTTGGAACGGTACTTATAAAAGAAGGTACCTTAAAGACAGGGGACAGCTTTGTTTGCGGTCTAAATTACGGTAAAGTTAGGTCTCTTATAAGTGACAAAGGACAAAAGGTTGATAGTGCAGGTCCATCTATGCCTGTTGAGGTACAGGGATTTGATGGGGTCCCCAATGCTGGAGAGGAATTTGTTGTAGTTGAAAATGAGAAAGTGGCGAAAAAGATAGCAGAGGCAAGACGACAGAAACACAGGGAAAAAGAATTGGCCAAACAAACAAAGCTCACCCTTGAGAGCTTCTTTAAGGCTAAGGAAGAAGAGAATATAAAGAATTTAAACCTCATTATTAAGACAGATGTTCAGGGGTCATATGAGGCCATAGCTGAAGCACTTGGTAAGCTTTCAACTGATGAAGTAAGTGTTAAAATTATCCACGGGTCAACTGGTGCAATTAATGAAAATGACGTGAGATTGGCCTCGGCATCCAATGCAATTATAATAGGATTTAATGTGCGTCCAACTGCCAAGGTGAAGGAATTTGCTGAAAGAGAAGGGGTGGAGATAAGATTCTATTCAGTAATCTATGACCTTGTAAATGACATTAAAGAAGCCCTATCTGGCCTGCTTGCCCCTATAAAGAAAGAGGTATACCTTGGTCAGGCAGAGGTGAAAGAGACCTTTAATATCCCAAAGGTTGGAACTGTTGCAGGATGTATAGTTATTGATGGAAAGATCCAGAGGAATGCATCTATTAGACTACTTAGGGATGGAGTTGTGATTTACACTGGAAAGGTTGCCTCACTTAAGAGGTTTAAAGACGATGTAAGGGAAGTTACAAAAGGATTTGAATGTGGTATTGGACTTGAGAGATTTAATGATATAAAAGTAGGCGATGTAATAGAGGCCTTTGAAGAAGTTGAAGAGAAGAGGACTTTGTAGTTTTTGTTTAAGGTTCAATCTTCAGGGTTTTGAGAAGATTTGAATACAGGATGTTGGATGTGGAATCTTGAATCTAAAATTATTGGCGGCAATGTTCATGCAAATTGGATGTATTAGGGTTGAATTTTATTTGCATGGTGTCTTTTCTTTAAAAGAAAAGAGGAATATTGCAAATAGTATAAAACAAAAACTAAAAAACAAATTTAATATTTCAATTGCAGAAATAGAATCCCAGGATAATATAAATAGACTTGTTTTTGGTATTGTAACTGTGTCAAATAACGGCAAGGTTATACAGAAAGTTGCTGATAATTTGTTTAATTTTTTGGAAAAAATAACCAGTGAAGAAATAGTAGACACATCGCTGGAGATTTTTAGTTTATAAAAATGGACATAAAAAAAGAAATAATCAATACTATTTTACAAAATAAAACTTTTTTAGTTACCTCCCATATGAATCCAGATGGGGATGCTGTTGGATCAATGGGGGGAATGTTTTATTTGCTTAAAGCTCTGGAAAAAGACGTTTATCTATATAATATATCTAATATTCCAGATAGATTTTCTTATTTGAAGTTTAAGGAATACGTCACTCATACATTGATAAAAAAGGAATATGATTGTGTTATATTTTTAGATTGTGGGGATAGATATAGGGTAGGTAAGGAGATAGAAAAAATCCATGTAAAGACTTCTATTAATATTGACCATCATCCAACTAATGATAATTTTGCAGATATAAACTGGGTTGATGCAAATATGTCCTCTGTTGGAGAAATGGTGTATTATTTATTTAAGGAATCAGGAATAGAAGTGACATATAATATAGCTGAATGTTTATATACTGCAATTGTATCTGATACTGGATCTTTTACTTTTAGTAATACTGGTCCAGATACCTTAAGGGTAGTTATTGAAATATTGGGAATGGGATTTGATTTAGATGATTTTAATAGAAAGTATCAAAGATATTGGACTATAAATAAAGTACACCTCCATGGCCTTGCAATGCAAGATGCAAAACTTTATTTTGATGGTAAACTTGCATTAATAAAAATTCCCAGAGAACTTTTTGAAAAAACCCAGTCAACAGTGGAAGATTCTGAGGGGATAATTAATTATATCAGGCAAATAAAGGGCGTTAAGGTTGCTGCTATTTTGCGTGAAGACGAAGATAAGGTAAAGGTAAGTATGAGATCTTGGGGCGAGGTGGATGTTAGTAAAATAGCCATGGAATTAAATGGTGGTGGCCATAAAAATGCAGCAGGGGGCAGGATAGATTTGCCTTTGGATGAAGCTAAAGAGATTTTTATTAAATGTGTTTCTAGTTATATTTAGTTTGTAAATGGCTTTTGGGACAGTTTGGGTATGAAATCTAATCGAATAAAACAGTGTCATGGGATTTTGGTCTTAAATAAGCCAAAGGGTCCAACTTCAACTTCTTGTCTTGAGAAGATAAAGAGAAGATTTAAGCAAAAAAAGATTGGTCATGCAGGGACTTTGGATCCCATGGCATCAGGAGTACTCATTGTACTTCTTGGCAGGGGTACAAAGCTGGCCCCGTATCTAATGGATGGAGACAAGGTATATAGGGGAGTTATTCGTCTGGGTATAGAGACAGATACCTATGATGTAACAGGTAATGTGGTCAGAGAGTGTGAATTAACAGGTTTATCAGAAAAGGAGGTAATAGAGGCAGTTCTTGATTGGAAGGATTTAAAGGAGCAGGAAGTTCCCCCTTATTCAGCAGCTAAGCATAGGGGAAAAACCTTCTATTCCCTGGCAAGGGGAGGAGAGAATCCCCCAAAAAGGGTGAAAAAAATTTGTATTGACCAAGTAGAAGTTTTAGGAGTAAATTTACCCTTTGTTGAGTTCAGGATAACTTGTTCAAAGGGCACATATGTCCGTTCCCTGGCCCACAGCCTGGGGAAACGGTTAAAGGTGGGTGCAGCCCTATCAGACTTGATAAGAGAAAGGGTTCACCCATATGGCCTTGAACATGGTGTGTCAATGGAAGAGCTCTTAAATTCCCCCTCCCTTTTTTTTGAAAAGGTTATCCCGCTAATGGAGAGTCTTCCCCATTGGCCAAGGCTTGTAGTGGATGAGGTGGTCTCAAAGAGGATAAAAAACGGAAATTTGCTTAAGGTGGGCGAAATCCAGGGGGCATATCCTCAAGACCAAGGAGAAAAGTATTTTTTTTTAGACAATGAGCTAAATCCCTTGGCCCTAATGGAGACTCGATTTATAGATGGGACCCTTTATTGGAAAATTTTACGGGGACTATGGGGAACAGAGTAACAATTAAAAGAATAAAATAAATTAAGGAGGTTTGCTGTGGCACTTTCAGTTGAGGAAAAGAAAAAGATCATTGAGGAGTTTAAGTTACATGATAAAGACACTGGCTCACCAGAGGTCCAGGTAGCTTTACTCACTGCTAGGATCAACTATTTAACAGAACATTTCAAGGTACATAAGCACGATTTTCATTCAAGAAATGGGTTGCTTAAACTTGTTGGACAAAGGAGAAAGCTTTTAAATTATCTGCGGAAAAAGGACGTAAATAGGTATAAAGAGCTTATTCAAAGACTCAATTTGAGGAAGTAAATTAACAGGGTCGGGGAGGTTCCCTGACCCTATAAGTTCAAAGTTCAAGTCTCAAGGTTGGAAGGTGAGGATTAAATTTAGTGATTAGTGAATAGTGATTAGTAACAGGTTTGGGTCATAACATACACATACACAGACACAGACCACAGCTAGATTGGACTCATCAAAGCTTGAGACTTCGGAGTTAATGCAATAAGCAGGCTTTATAATATCCGATTGGAGAGTTGTAATTTAATGCAACATTGAACCTTGAACTTTGAGCGTGGAACAATAAATGAGGAGAATTTATAGTATGGCAGATATTAGTGGAATTAGAGTATGTACTCAGATAGACAATAGAGATTACATAATTGAAACTGGAAAATTAGCAAACCAGGCCCATGGGAGTGTCTGGATTCAAAGTGGGGATACAGTGGTGCTGGTTACTGCTGTGACTCAGCCCCTGGACAGGGAAATAGATTTTATGCCCCTTACTGTTGAGTATCAGGAGATGTCCTATGCCTCTGGCAGGATTCCAGGTAGTTATTTCAAACGTGAGATTGGTCGCCCTTCAGAGAGGGAGACTTTAGTATCAAGGCTTATTGATAGGCCCCTTAGACCACTTTTCCCAGAGGGTTTTAGACAAGAAGTTCAGATAATTGCAACTGTACTTTCAGCTGATCCTAATTGCGATCCTGATGTGCTTGCAGTAAATGGGGCATCCTGTGCCCTTCATTTGTCTCAAATTCCCTTCCTTGGACCAATTGGATGTGTTAGGGTTGCATATGTTGATGGGAACTTTGTGTTGAATCCTTCACAAGTGGAGTTAGAATACAGTAAAATGGATATTGTGGTGGCAGGGACAAAAGATGCTGTTGTTATGGTTGAAGGAAGTGGTGAATTTGTGTCTGAAGAGTTAGTTGCTCATGGAATAGAATTTGGACATAAACACATCCAGTCTTTTGTTAAGTTGCAGGAAGAGCTAAGGCACAAGGCTGGAAAGCCAAAATTGGAAGTAGAAAAAAAAGAAGAGGACAGTGAGCTTTTACAGACAATTGAAGAGGTTGGATATAAAATATTGTCTGATGCACTTAGGATACCATCTAAGGTTGAGAGAAAATTGGCCTTAAAACAGGCTCAGGAAGAGATAATTGCAAGGCTTAATGAAAGATATGGATCTGACGAAGAGTTGCTTAAAGAAAAATTAAAACAGGCACCAGGTTATATAAAGAAGGTGGAAAGTAAGATTGTTAGGGAATGGATCAAAAATGGAGAACCAAGGATTGATGGTAGATCTTTAACAGATATTAGGAACATAAACATGGAAGTGGGATTGCTTCCCCGTGCCCATGGATCAGCCCTTTTTGCCAGAGGAGAGACCAAGGCATTGGGGGTGGTTACTCTGGGATCAAGTCAGGATGAGCAGCACATTGAGACTTTAACAGGGGATCTTAGCAAGCGTTTTATGGTCCACTACAATTTCCCCCCCTATTGTGTTGGAGAGGCAAAAAAACTCAGGGGTCCGTCCAGACGAGAGATTGGACATGGTGCCCTTGCAGAGCGGTCTCTCACCCCAATACTGCCATCTCCTGAGGAATTTCCATTTACCATTAGGTTGGTCTCAGAGATAATGGAGTCCAATGGTTCTTCTTCAATGGCAACGGTTTGTGCAGGATCACTTGCCCTTATGGACGCAGGTGTGCCTGTAAAGTCCCATGTTGCAGGGGTTGCAATGGGTCTTATTAAAGAAGACGATAAATTTTTTGTATTAACAGATATATTGGGGGATGAAGATCACCTGGGGGATATGGATTTTAAGGTTGCTGGAAACAGGGAAGGGATTACTGGAATTCAGTTAGATATAAAAATAACTGGGATTTCTAAGGACATTTTAATTAGGGCCCTGAACCAGGCAAAGGATGCAAGATTGTTTATTTTAGAGAAAATGGAGAATATAATTGCAACTCCCAGAGAACAATTGTCAGAATATGCGCCCAAGATTGAGGTGATAGAGGTTACCCCTGACAGGATAAAGGATATAATTGGACCGTCAGGTAAGAATATTAAGGCCATTGTAAAAGAGACCGGGGCAACAGTTGATATTGAAGACAATGGAAAAATAACCATATTTGCACCTGATAAAGAGTCCATGGATAAGACCATTGAGAAGATACTTTTTTACGATCAAAAGCCCGAGCTGGGAAGGGTTTACAATGGAAAGATAAAGCTTCTTAAAGACTTTGGTGCAATAGTTGAGATACTACCAGGGGTGAATGGGTTGGTTCACATTTCCCAATTGGAGATTGGTCGTGTGAACAATATCTATAAGAGTTTTTCACCAGGACAACAAATCAGAGTTAAAGTCATAGAAATAGAGGAAGGTACAGGAAAGATTAAACTAAGTAGACGGGCTGTATTATTAGAAGAGCAAAGGAAAAGTGGTCAATGTGAAACAAGGGATAATAGGAGACCAGGATATAGAGATAGGGGATCAAGACCATCATCAAATCACAATAGAAAAAAATAAAAAATCTTGAAATTTTTTACCTGATTTTTTACCGTAACCCTAGTTTGGAAAATTGCAAACTAGGGTTTTTTATTATGAACTCCTCAATGTCATAATAGGGGATGACAATTGGAAAATTACAATGAAAAAAAATTGGTCAGGTGTATTGAAAAAGTATCAGATCTCCCTTCTCTTCCTTCTATTACCATAAAGGCTCTCTCCCTTTCCCTTGAAGAAGATGTGGATATCAAGGGGTTGACTAAGGTTATTGAGAGCGATCCCGCTTTGGTGGTAACCATTTTAAAAAGGGTCAATGCATCTGAAAGATATCGTTCAAAAAAGATCAGTGATATTTCCCACGCAATATCTCTTATTGGAATTTCTGATCTGCAATGTATACTGCTCAGCAATATATCTTTTAGCTTTTTGGAAAAACAGAAAAAAGATAGAGGGATTTTAGATTTTCACAAGGAGATTTTGTCCCATAGTTTGACCTGTGGTATATTTGCTTACCTTATAGCAAAAACTACATACCCAGAACTAAAACAAGATGCCTTTTCAGCAGGGATACTTCACGATGTGGGGAAATTGGGTATTTTATTGTGCGAAGGAGAAAATTACATTAATGGTATTAGATTTGGAGACTACATGGGTGATAGCCTAAAGGGAGAACAGAAAGCCCTGGGCTATGACCACACTATATTAGGCAAGAGGTTGACCAGGGAGTGGGGACTGTCTGAATCCTTGATTTCAGTTATTTCATATCACCATATAAATATTGGGTCATTGGAGTTTTTGAAGGACTATTACGTATTTCTTTGTATTGTAAAGCTTGCAAATATCTTATCCCATGAATTTGCAGTGGCTGATACAGTGCTAGAGGAAGAGGTCAGGGAAAAGAACCTTATTATAAAAAAGCTTGGATTAAATCAAAATGATTTAAAGGAGATCAACTATTTATTTTTAGAAGAGTACAGGGAAAAAGCAAGTTTTTTTGATCTGGAAGAGAATTTAGAAGGAATTTATTTGCAAACAGTGGAAAGGGCAAATCATCGTGTATCTAAACTGGCCTTAGAGCTCAGTAGGCAGAAAAACCAGCTAAAAAAGAGTTATGATTTTCAGAAATTAATTAATGAAATAGGTCTATTAATTTCTAGATGTACAAGTGTAAAAAATCTCTTTCAGAAAATTGCAAATGTGTTTTCTAATTTTTCCTATTTTAGAGCAGGATTGATCTATGTGTTGGATCGGGAAAATTGGATATTAGAGGGAAATATATGGCACAGTAGCAAAAAGAGTAGGCAAATAAGGTGTTTTTTAGATAAAGAAGGAAGACCTATATGGGATCAACAGACATCTAAATTCCCCATAATATTAAAAGAATTGTTTTCATCTTATAAGGACAGGATTTTTGTGGACCAACAGTCAAAAATAGACTTAACCATATCGTATAAATCTCCTTTTTATACTGTTCCAATATATTCTGAGAACATAAATATCCAGGGTGAGCTGTGTCTTGCCCCAGCATCAGTAGACTATTCAATTTCAGATATTGAGAAGCTATATTTGTCCCAAGTAGTTAAGTTGGTGGTCTCTAGTATAGAGAATATTAGGCTCATAGAAAGACTTGAGAAAAAAAATGAAGAGATTGCTTTTGCCCTATGGAAGAATCAGCAGCTCCAAAAACAGGTACTTCACACAGAGAGGCTTGCTATTGCAGGACAATTGGCAGCAGGGGCTGCCCATGAGATAAATAACCCCTTAGCTGTTATAAATGCCAGGGCCCAATTGTTACATTTAAAAGAGACCGATGAGGTGAAAAAAAAGAATTTAAATCAAATCATTGAACAAATAGAGAGGATTAGTAATATCCTATCAAGGCTCATGGACTTTGCCAGACCAGCTCCCCCCACTTTAACTTCAGTGGATATACATTTACTGTTGGATAAGGTTTTGGATTTTGTTGGGCCTGGTCTAAGAAAACACAAGATAGTTGTTGAAAAGGAGTATCAAAAGGATCTTCCAAATATAAAAGCAGATCCAAATCAATTGGAACAGGTGTTTTTAAATTTAATTATCAATGCCCAACATGCAATGGAAAAAACAGGTGGTACTTTGTGTATCAAGACGTCCCACAATATTGTTAACAAACAAATTGTGGTGGAGATTATAGACCAAGGGTGCGGTATCCCAGAGAAACAGCTAAAAAATATATTTGATCCCTTTTTTACCACAAAGGACCCAGGAAAGGGTACTGGTCTTGGACTCTCCATATCAAATTCAATAGTAGAAAACCACTATGGCAAGTTGGAAATAAAAAGCAAAGAAGGGATAGGTACTATAGTTAAGGTGATACTTCCAATGGACATAAATGAGCTGAGGGAATTGGACTCCTTGAACTCCTTTTCCCAGAAACAAAGGAGTTATAATATTAAGCCCAGGATATTGGTTGTGGATGATGAAAAACATATACGCGAAATATTGACTGAAACATTAGAGGATGAGGGTATGGAGGTTACCAGCCGTTCAAATGGGGCAGAAGCTCTGGAGGTTCTGGATAAAAGTAGATTTGATTTAGTGCTCCTGGATATAAAGATGCCAATTCTAGATGGACTTTCCCTTATTAATGCAATAAGGAGAAAAAATTTTGATATTCCAATAATTGTTATAACAGGAATGGCCACCCATGAAGAGATAACCGAGGCCTTGAGTAAAGGGGTATATAAATGTATTAAAAAACCCTTCCACATAAAAGCACTGTTAAAAGACATAAAGGACGTCCTCACCAAGGAGGGTTTTTTTGAAGAGCTCTCAATGTAGAATTATATCTGTTGCCAGTGGGAAGGGTGGGGTGGGAAAGACATCCTTTTCCCTTAATCTAGCATATAACCTATCCAAACACAAAAAGAAGGTATGCATAATAGATGCAGACCTTGGGCTTGCCAATATTGATGTTGTACTTGGAATAAATCCTGAATTTACCCTGGAAGATATAATTTTCAGTGGAAAAAGTATAGAAGAAGTTATTTATCCAATAGATGAATATCTCCACTTGCTTCCAGGAAGTTCTGGTATTCCAAAACTTGCAGACCTTTCTCCAAAAAATAGACGGGAATTAATCCAAAAATTTTCTTCTTTAAAGGGATATGATTTTATTATAATAGACAACTCTCCTGGAATTGCTCCTTCGGTACTTTCCTTTTGCCTGGCTACAAAGGAATTAATCGTGATTAGTACCCCAGATCCCACTTCTATTACTGATGCCTATGCCCTTATAAAGAGTTTAAAGGAAAATGGGCTCTATTATCCTCCTTTACTTATTTTAAATAGGGCAAAGGGGAGGGATCAGATAAAAAAGGTAATGGCCAGGTTTCAGGATGCATGTAAGAAATTTTTGTCCATTTCAATTCTTTTCTTGGGGGCGGTGTTTGAAGATAGTATAGTTGAACAAGAGCTGGTAAATAAAGCACCAATATCTAAACTACATCCCAATTCACTGCCAGGAAAATGTTATAAAATTATAACAGAAAGGATTCTAAATAGACCAAAGCAAAATCTCTTTTTTTCTGATCCAGGAGAAATGATAAAACAATCAGTAATACAATTTACTTCCAGGATTTCAAACCAAAATTTGGATAAACAATATGAAGATCCAGTATCAATTTTGGATTCTGTGAAGATATTGATTGAAAACACAATTTCATTGAAACAAGATAAAATTTTGCTAAATAGAATAAAAAAAGAATTAAGCGAGATAAACCAATTAGTTGATACATATTTGGCCCGTATAGGGAAAAAGAAAAAAATAGGGCTTTTATCTTTAGATATATCAATAAAAAATCTCATAACTGATGTACTCATAGATAGAGATTATCACGTAATAGATCTGTTTGGTATAAGGGATATATCTGAATTAGATTTGGATTTGGTTATATATTACCATATTCCTACCAAAAAGTTACCTGGTTCTTATATGGAAATTTTTAAATTATCCATTCCCATATTACTTATATCCCCTTTCAATTACTTCATCCCAAACAAAAACATCAAGGGATTTTTGAAGTCTCCATTTAATATTAAGGATTTTTACATTGAGGTAGATAGATTAGTAAACAATGAGTCATAAAATCCAGAGTGAGATCAGGGGGAAATTGTGAAAAAGGGTTGCTTTGTCCCTGAAAGTGATAGTGTATGGATTAGTGCACTTGAGACATCAGGGGATCTACATGGTCAACGGCTGATTTCAGCCTTAAAGTCCAAGGGTTGTTCCTTTGATTTTTGGGGAATTGGTGGAATCAATATGTCAAAGGAGGGTATAAACCGCCTGTTTAGCTCAGAAGAGTTTTCTGTGATGGGACTTTTTGAGGTAATAGGGCATCTACCTAAGATCTTTAGGTGTTTTAGAAAAATAGAAGAGGTCTTTAAAAGTGGCAAGATAAAATGTGCAATACTTATAGATGCACCTGATTTTCATTTTAAAGTGGCTAAAATTGCGTATAAATACAATATCCCGGTATATTATTATATAAGTCCCCAGGTATGGGCATGGAGGCCTGGAAGGATAAAATTTTTAAAAAAATATGTAAAAAAACTCTTATGTATCTTTCCCTTTGAAAAGGAATTTTTTAGACAACATGGCTTAAAAGTTGAATATGTGGGCCATCCATTAATGGAATATATGGATTTTGTGTATTTAGATGGTCTTGAAAAACAAGATGATACCTTGATACTGCTTCCTGGCAGTAGGGAAAAAGAAGTTAAGAAGATTTTACCAATTATGTCAAAATCATGTGAGATAGTCTCATCTAGTATGCCAGATTTGAACATAAAGATTGTGGTAGCACCAGGCATAAGCAGAGAATTAATTCATGGGTTGTGGAATGTGGATATTTGTTATGAATTAGTTGATTTTAAAAATAGGTATATAGAGATGGTAAGATCAAAGGTTGCAGTGGTGGCTTCTGGTACTGCTTCCCTTGAGTGTGGGCTGCTTAGGCTACCTTCGGTGGTTGTTTATAAGGTAAGCTGGCCAACCTATTTTATTGGAAGGATGTTTGTTAAGACCAATTTTATAAGTATGACAAATATTATAATGGACAGGGAGGTTTTTCCAGAGCTTATTCAAGGGGATTTCACCCCTGAAAAAGTTGCGTCACATATAAACAGGTGGCTAGAGAATCCTTCTTTGTGTGAGGAAGTAAGGACTTCTCTTGTTGAGTTGAGACACAAATTGGGCACAAAAAAGGCTTCTTTTGAAGCTGCTAAGATTATTTGGGAGCAAATGAGTTAATTTTTTAAAATGTTTTAGTAGGGTTGTATTGTAATAAATACAAAATTAGCCATAAATTGGAGTCGTTAGATGAAAAAGATAAAGTTTGGTGTAATTGGAGTGGGACATCTTGGTAAATACCACCTGAAGGTGGCCAGAGAAATACCTTACTTTGAGATTGTTGGAATAAATGATAAAGATATTGGCAGGATGAAAGAGATATCTATAAAATACAATGTTCCGGCTTTTACTGACATGGAGGAATTACTGGATAGATGTGATGCTGTTTCAATAGTTGTTCCTACAAAATCCCACTTTGAGATAGGGATGAGGGCCCTGGATATGGGCTGTCATGTATTTATCGAAAAGCCCATTACTGAGACAATAGATCAGGGCAGGGAATTGGTCTCTTTTGCTGATTCTAAGAAATTAAAACTACAGGTGGGTCACATTGAGAGATTTAATCCCGCTTATTTGAGTTTGCAGCATCTGCAACTCTCACCTATGTTCATAGAGGCCCATAGACTCAGTAAGTTTAATCCAAGGGGTACTGATGTTAGCGTTATTCTTGATATAATGATCCATGATTTAGATATAGTCTTGAATCTCATAGATTCTCCAATAAATTTTGTCCATGCCTGTGGTGTAGGGGTTGTATCTCCATCAGAGGACATAGCAAATGTGAGAATTGAATTTGAAAATAGTGCAGTGGCCAATTTAACTGCGAGTAGAATATCTGCAAAACATATGAGAAAAATGAGACTTTTTCAAAAAGACCAATATATTTCAATAGATTTTTTGAACAAAAAAAGCGAAATTTTAAGTCTAAAAAAGGTGAGCCCTTTAAAGGATAAGGGATATGAGATTATGCTTTTAGGAGAAATAGGTGAGGGTGAAAGTAAAAAGGAGATATATTTTATATCCCCACCAGAAATGGATATTAATTCCCTAAAGATGGAGCTAGAAGAATTTGCAAAGTCCATTTTGTATGACACTGAAGTTAAGGTAACTGGACATGATGGACTAAGGGCACTAGGGCTTGCCCAGGAAATAATAAAACTCATGAAAAAACCTAAAAATATTTAGGAAAAATTTACAAAAAAGACTTGCCAATGGAGATTTTTTAGTATAAATAAGGACTCGCCAACGACGCCGAAGTGGTGGAATTGGTAGACACGCTAGGTTCAGGACCTAGTGGGGTTCGCCCCGTGGGAGTTCGAGTCTCCCCTTCGGCACTTAGGATGTTCTTTGAAAATTTAGTTAGCAAGCCGAGGTAGCTCAGTCGGTAGAGCAGGGGACTGAAAATCCCCGTGTCGGTGGTTCGATTCCGCCCCTCGGCATAAAATATATAAAATAATTAAGGCCACTTAGAGAGAACCTCTGGGTGGCCTTTTTCTTTTAGGTTTTGAAATTAGTCACCTTTTTTCGGAATTGGAGTGAATAATGTTTTTCAAAAGGGCATACTCGGCAATGTCCATAGAGAGTATTGTTCGCCTATCCTACTTTTTTTCTTTTATAAACATAGATTAGGCTTTATATTGACTAATGAATTAATTTCACATAACATACGTCTTATGAATGAAATCACAGAAATAAACAACACTAATCAAATGTCCTCTGAATTATTAGAGGCCTATATCAGAAACTATGTAAGCAAGTATTTAAGGGAAGAGCTTGAAGTATTTGTTCGAACCAATGAGCAAAGGGCTAAAGAGCTTTCAACAATAGAGAGAGTTATCCAGGTAGAAGAAGAGCTAAAATCTCTAAGAGAAATAGAACTTGCCAGATTTGAGGCCTCTGAGAAAAGGTTTGAATCGCTTCAAAAAGAAATGAACACAAGGTTTGAGGCGCTTCAAAAAGAAATGAACACAAGGTTTGAGGCGCTTCAAAAAGAAATGAATGCTAGGTTTGAGGCCTCGGATAGGAAGTTTGAATCACTTCAAAAAGAAATGAATATCAGGTTTGAATCTCTCCAGAAAGAAATGATTGCCAGATTTGAGGCATCTGAGAAAAGGTTTGAAGCACTGCAAAGAGAAATGACTGCCAGATTTGAGGCCTCTGAAAAAAAGTTTGAGGCGCTTCAAAAAGAGATGAACACAAGGTTTGAAGCCCTTCAGAAAGAAATGAATGTCAGGTTTGATGCGTCTGAGAAAAGGTTTGAAGCACTGCAAAGAGAAATGAATACCAGGTTTGAAGCTATTGAGAAAAGATTTGCTACCATGCAATGGACAATGGGAATAGGATTTACCTTTCTTACTATATTTATCTCGATTTTGAAATTTTTTTAACCCAGAGTTAAAATATCAGAAAATTTTTCGCCTCTCCATTTAGGAAAAACAACAAAACCAATTTATCCTGCTAATCACTTCATAAGTCGGCAAGCTTGTATCTGCCATCTTTTTTTATTTATCCCGAGTTTATTAAAATGATAGCCTCGGTCTAGGTGCCTTTAACATCTTGACCTTTGATTTTTTTGTTGATAACTAGATTTACTATATAAAATGGAGAAAAAGATGAGATTTAGGAGTATAATATTTTTTTTCCCTTTATTTTTTATTATTAGTTGTGGTTCTAATGCAAAAAATTTACGTGAACCAAAATGGGTTTATGGATCCCGGGCCATAGAGATTCACTATAAGGCTGACAACAAATTGAATTTTTTTAATAATAATCCACATACACTGGTCTTAAAGGTCTTTCAACTAAAAGACATATCTAATTTCAAGGATCTAATTCAAAATAAAGATGGTATTCTAAGGCTATTGCAGTATTTAGGGCAAACAGGTTTTCTAGGTAAAGCAGAATCAGACCTATTGGGTTATAAAGAGTTTATAATAGAGCCTGGAGAAGAAAAAATTATTTATCTGGATAGGGCAGAAGGTGCAAGATGGATTGGTGTTGTTGCTGGTTATTATATATTAAGTCCAGATAATTGTTCAAGGGTATTTAAGATCCCCTTAATTTATAAGAAAAAGGGTTTGTTGTTTAAAAAGACGAGCGTATCTATTGGAAAACTCTTTGTAAATTTGATGTTAGGCCCTACAGGTATCCAGCAGATAGGAGGTTAAATTGGAACCTAAAAGACCAATTTTATGGCACCAGGGATTATTTTTGCAACCCCATCATTTTCAATACCTTGAAGATTATATAAAGGACTTTTATACACCTTTTATTAGATACAGGGTGAATGATCTTTGGGGTGTTGTGAAGGCAGATATTAATTTAGATTCCTTAAATGAATTTGTATTTGAATTAAATAAAGGAGAATTTATTTTTAAAGATGGGTCCTGGGTTGTATTTCCAGGCAACTCCATATTAAAATCCAGGTCATTTAAAGAAGAATGGTTTGATGTAGATAAGCCATTTTTTGTATATCTGGGCCTAAAAAAGCTAAGTAAAGATGCAAAAAATGTTTTTCTTATAAAAAATAACGAAGACATTCCTCGTGAAATTTCAGTGAGATTTGTCTGTCCAGAGAATGGAGAACAGGTTCCTGACCTTTATGATCCCTCGTCTCCTCTGGGAAACATAAAAAAGATGAGTTATGTACTTAAGATCTTTTGGGAAAATGAAATTCAAGAACTTTCAGATTATGAGATTATCCCATTGGCAAAATTGATAAGGGATAGCGGGAACATAAAAGTAGCCCAAGATTTTGTTTATCCATGTATAAATCTTGCATCTTCTAATGTGATTTTGGAGCTTTTTAAAGGAGTAAAAGACCAAATTACTTCAAGATGTAAGCAACTGGAGGAGTTTAAAAATCCAGTAAGGGGCAAGGGCTCTAATATTGATGCTCAGTATCTCATGTATTTTTATGCACTTCGGACCTTAAATAGGTATGTCCCCCTATTTCACTCTTTTTTTGAGCAACCAGATAAGATTTCACCAAGGGATGCATATGTTCTTATGTCCCAGCTCATTGGAGAGCTTAGTTGTTTTACTGAAAGGATAAATGGATTATCTGAAACAGAGAAAGGTATGAGGCTTCTTCCAAAATTTAACCATGAAGATCCATATTCTTGTTTTTTTGAGGCGAATAGGCTCATATGGGAGCTTTTAAATGAGATAATTATTGGACCAGAATATATTATACAACTCAGAAAAGAAGAGATTGGATGGGTTGCGGAATTGCCACCTGAAAGTCTGGATCGACGCAATAATTTTTATCTAATTATGAATACAGAGGAAGATATTACATATTTATTAGAAGCAGCAAAAAACCTAATTAAGGTGTGTTCTTTGGAATGTGTAAATACCCTGATAGCACGTGCCCTGCCTGGGATACCTCTAGAATATGTTGATAGTCCTTTAGCTGGAATTCCCAGAAAAGAAGGGTCTAACTATTTCAGGATAGATAGAGAAAATCCTCTATGGGAGCATGTTATGGGAGAAAAGAACATTGTAGTAGTATGGGATGATGCCCCAGAGGACCTAAAAATGAATATTGTGGTATTAAAGCAATAAGATAAGGGACTTATTATGTTGAGTATTACTCTTTCTGATTGTTTTATGGAGATATTTGCATACACCCTTTATTTATTAGAGGATTTAAATAAGGGAGAAGAGCCTGAGTTTCAGGTGGTAGTGAAGCATTATGAGAATTTGTTTGATAGGTCTAAAAATATGGCAAGAGAAGCTGGATTTTCAAATGTAAAATGGAAAAAGGGATTATTTCCCGTATGTGCCTATATTGATGAAAAGATATTGTGTTCTACCTGGAAAGAGAGGCAACGCTGGATGAACAATCAACTACAGAGAAAATTTTTTAATACTACTAATGCAGGAAAAGAATTTTTTGAGCGTATGGAAAGGCTATCTGAAGAAGAAAAGGATTTAAGGGAGGTATATTCCTATTGCCTCTCCTTTGGATATAGGGGGAGATATTATCATGTTGAGGATACGGAAAAACTTCAAGAGCTTAAGACAGAAAATTTATTAAGTTATTTTGAAGATGACGAAGATGTGTCAGTGCCTGATGTGTTGTGTCCTATGGCCTATCCTGAGGGAGAGGAAAAACCTCGTTTAAGAAGTAGATGGATAAATAAGATTTGGTTTGTGGGATTAATACTACCTCCATTGATAGTTGGAGCTTTGTTTTGGGCAGCTAAATTTTATCTTGAGAATTTTAAAGGTAGTTTTTTCTAAATCTTTAGTTATTAGACCGAGGTGAGTGGTGTTGAAGATATTTACACGAGCTCTAATGGTCATCTTTTTTATAATCCTTATAGCATGTGTTTTGGTTTATGGTTGGTTAAATAATTGGCCGTGGTGGTTATTTTTAATAGGTACGGCAATTGTTTTAACTTTATGGCTCGGCATCTTGTTTATAAGACGCTATATTGCCAGGCGAAGGGAAAAACTTTTTGTCAAACGGGTTATAGAAGAAGATGAAAGGTCCTTGGAAGCTGTACCAGAGTCTAGACGCCTGGATTTTGAAGAGCTTCAAAAGAAGTGGAAGGAGGCCATATCTTTGCTTTCTTCCTCTCATCTTAAGAAAAAAGGGAATCCTTTATATGTGCTCCCATGGTTTTTGTTTTTAGGAGAATCAGGTTCAGGGAAAACAACAGCTTTAAAAAATTGTAGATTAGCCTCTCCACTTACAGATATCCCGCGGGTATCAGGTATTGCAGGTACAAGAAATTTTGATTGGTGGTTTTTTAACGAGGCGATTATATTGGATACAGCAGGAAGATATTCTATCCCTGTTGATGAGGTTTTAGACCGTGAAGAGTGGGAGAAGTTTCTTGTATTAGTTGCAAAATACAGGAAAAAAGAGCCAATAAATGGGATTGTGGTAACAGTTTCCACAGATAGTTTGCTTAAGCAAGACAATACAACCTTAACGGATAAAGGGCAATATTTAAGAAAAAGAATAGACCATGTAATGAGGGTAACAGGTCACAAGATTCCAGTTTATATCTTGGTTACTAAGCTGGACCTTATCCATGGGATGACGCCGTTTGCCTCAGTACTTGGAGAAAGATACTTTAATCAATCATTGGGGTATATGGGTTCTGACGAGCAAGGAGAAAAATGGGAGGACTTTTTAAAAAATGCCTTTGATTATATAGCTACACGTCTTAAAAGGATAAGATTTTTGCTTGTTCAACAAGATAGGGAAATATCACCTGGTCTGCTTGTTTTTCCAAATGAATTTAGTCAGTTGTATCCTGGGTTAAAGGCTTTTTGTCAGGGTCTTTTATCTCCTAACCCTTATCAAGAATCTCCGTTTCTTAGGGGTATTTATTTTAGCAGCGCAAAACAAGAGGGTGATCTCATCTCAGAATTTCTAGAATCCTTTGGTTTAAATAAATATTCTAAGATTAATACCTCTTTTAGAGAGAAGGGGCTATTTTTAAAGGATATTTTTTCCAAGATATTACCACACGATCGTTTCTTATTTGTTCCATTAGTAGAATATCAGAAATGGAAGAGGGTGACATTAGGTTTTGCACTACTTACATGGATATTTTTCAACATAGTTGTAGGGGGGCTAATTGCCGGGGCTTTTGAACACAATCTTATGATTATAAAAAAGGCAAAAGAAATAGGAAGGGTAAAAATTATTAATAATATTGGGCCAGATTTAATTGTTTTATCAAAATATGGAGAAGATATCAGCTTATTACAAAAACAACAAAATGACTATCTTTTGCCACAGATGGGTTTGAGTTATGCAAAGGGCGTTGTCTCTAGTTTAAGGAAAAAATATATTTTATATTTTGAAAAGTGTATTCTTGATAGATTAGACAACAATATATTTAACTCTGTCAGGGAAATGAATAAAGGTAAAGAATTAAACGAGGATTTTAGTATTGAAGTAGTAGATTTTATTACAGCCCAGGCAACCATCTTAAAAAATAGGATCAAAGGGAAATCCATTGATAATAAATTTTTTGATGACATAACATATTATTCAACATATATACTTCCCAATTTATCAGGAGAATTAGCTCCATATTTTGGGAGATGCTTTAAATATTATATTATGTTTTCTAACAATAGAGATTTAAAAATAAAATATGAAGAGATATTAACTCAACTGAGAGACTTTATTACTACAAAGGGTACCCAGCTTCATTGGATTGTAAAAAACCCAGGCCTTAATAAATATAATATTACCTTGAGCTCTTTTTGGGGTAATAGTCCCATACAAGATAGTGATCAAAAGGAGATGTTTGTTTCAGGTGCTTTTACAGAGAAGGGTAGAAAAGAATTAGACAATTTCATTAATTTATTGGAAAATCTATTAAAAGATGAGGGAATTATAACCAAAGATATAAAAATCAATTTTTATAAATGGTATGAGCAGGAATTTTTTCAAAAGTGGTATGAATTTATTGAATATTTTTCACAAGGCCAGAGCAATTTAATCTCATGGGATCAAAGGCACAATATGGCCATCAAGATGTGTAATGAGCATAATCCCTATTTTGATTTAATTGAGGTGTTTAGCAAGGAAGTAAAAGGGGCCTTGCCTCATGCAAAAATAAGAGATTGGGCAATACCTGTTTTGATGTTGGCACAGGCCAAAAAAGAATCCTATATACTTTCTAAAGAAAAGGAAAAACAAATAGGACTAAAGGAGAAAATAAAGACAAAGCTTGAGGGGAGTTTCATAAAACTAAGGGCCACCAGTTCTTCACTATCTGACATAAAACAGGCAAAGGAATTTGAGGAAGTTTTGCGGCTGGCAGGGGAATGGACAAAATATATGCATGATTTAAAGCAACTACAGCAGGTAACAGATGATTCAGAAGCTGCGTTTTCCCTTACTTCTGGATTTTTTCCCTATGGAAGGAAACCTGAAGAGAGTAGATCTCCTTTTTATGAAACATTTAATGAAATTTATATTATAAAAAATAAGTTAAAAAAATATGGTAATTCTGATACTGCAATTTTACTCTTAAGAGGTCCTTTTGATTATATATTGGATTATTCTGTTATGGAGAGTGCATGCGTATTACAGAGGAAGTGGGAAGAAGAAGTAATTGGTAAGCTACAGGGACTCTCTTATATGGATAAGATAAAGGAGCTGTTTTCAGGGGATCAGTCATTAATGGCAAAGTTTTTACAAACAACAGCAAAACCCTTTGTGGGGATAGATAGATATGGATATTATCCCAGACAGGCGTTAGGGAAAAAAATGCCTTTTTTGAGGGGTTTTTTTGAATTTGTAAACCAGGGAAACAACTTGAAGTTCAGTTCAAAAAAAGAGTACTATGTAACACTTAAGACCCTTCCTATAAGTGCGAATAAAGATGCCAAAATTATCCCTTATGGATGTAAATTAAGTCTGCAATGTGCAGACAAGATTTATCAACTTGAAAATCTCAACTATCCTTTGGAAAAGACTTTTAAGTGGTCCCCTGACAGTTGTGGAGATACAGTGCTTGCCATATATCTACCAGGGCTTAAACTGGAAAAGGTTTATTCTGGGACCATGGGATTTGCAAAATTTTTGAAGAAATTTAGGGATGGGACAGGTATTTTTAGGGCAGAGGATTTTCCAAAAAATATATCTTTTCTAAAAAGTAATGGGCTTGAGTGGATTAAGGTCTCGTATGAAATTAGTAATTCAGGTCCAATAATTCAATTACTCCAAAAGATTCCAGATGAAATTCCTCTTGAAATTCTTCAATGTTGGCACGAGTAAGCCGGTTATAGAATACGGTGTATGGGGAAAACATCCCTCTTTTTGTGATTTTATTGAAATTTCGCCCCATTGTTTTGAAATCCCAGTATTTTTAAGATATTTTAAAAAAGGCATGATTTCTCTATCGGGACAATGGAAGGCATGGGTAATCCTTTTTAAAAGAGAGGGATTGGAGATTGCAAGTTTAAAAAATTCAAAAGATATGTTAAATAGGCCCTGTCCTATTATAGTTTATACAGAGATAAAGATAAGACAAAAAGATTTTTCAAATAGACTGCATAGTGCCTTTGATCTTTTTGATGATATGGATAATATTATTTGTGATAACTATGATTCACTCAAGGATTTTAGGGCAAGGCTACAAAGACAAACAATGAGACTTAGAAGATACATTTTTGATGTCCATGATACAGAGATTAGAAAAAATATTTTAAAACTAAGACAAGTCCTTTTAAAGGAAAAGGGGATTTGTCTAAAAAATAAGTCTATTGACACAAAATTTCCAATAGGCTCCTTTAAAAAAGATATTATACTGTTTTTAAGGGCAGTGGAAATGTATCTTCAAGTAGCTCCTAGGGGGATATTGTTGTTTTTTTACCCTGAGCATATAGAGGCAAGGATAATATTCAGGCAACTAATGGTTCAAGATTTTCTGTGGGGTCTTAAACAATGAATCTAGAAGAAATAGGAAAGTCTCCTATTAGTGGAGATAAGCCGGCAGGTGAAGATGTAGCCTATGAACCAGAGTTTGAATTGTTGCAGGCAGAAATAGACAAGATGTCTGTGGTCTCTGCTGCTGGGGAAGTTGATTGGAAAAAGGTAGTAGAACTCTCAACTACCTTACTCTCTGACAAGGGAAAACATCTACTTGTATGTGTCTATCTTGCCCGTGGACTCATGGAGACCATGGAGTTTAAAGGGTTGTGCCTGGGAACAAAGATTTTAAAGGATGTGATATCAGAATACTGGGACAACATGTATCCACCCAAAAAGAGGAAAAGGGGTAGGATAAATGCTGTTAAATGGTGGTATGACAAGACAGAAGGTTTTCTCCGTTCATTAGTTGATGGCCCTGAGCAGGATGAAGAAGAGGTACAGGAACTAAAATCATTGCTCAAAGAACTGGATCAGGTTTTAGACGAGAAGATGGGAGCTGATGCTCCTATTTTAAGACCTTTGATTCAACTTGTTGATCGTCTGAAGATAAAGAAGAAGGCATCTGTTTCTGAGGAAGAGAAATCCGGGCCTGAACAAACTCCGTCTATGGAAGAGACCCAGAAACAAAAAGAGGTTCAAGTAGAGCACAAAACGTCCCAAACTGCTCCTCTTAAACCTCCTGCTAGTGGTTCAAGAGAGATAGATACAGGAAAATTAGAGTCCCAGAAGGATGTGAACCGTCTTCTAGGTCGGTGTTTAAATGATTTATCACAAATTGTTAAATATTATATGGAAAAGGATCTATCAAATCCTATGTTGTATGAGATAAATAGGTTCTGTGCATGGGTAGATGTGGATGTGTTGCCTGTTGTTCAGGAAGGTAATAAAACCATGTTGCCCCCCCCAGATGAGTCTATAAAATCCAATATACAAGGGCTTATTAATAGCAGGGAATATGAAGATGCAGTAAGGGCGTGTGAATCCCGGGTAAAAGAGTTTATATTCTGGTTGGACCTATCTTATTTTTCTGCCCAGGCGCTTCAAGAACTTGGAGGGAAATATCAAAAGGCCTATGAGGCTGTCTCTTATATTACTACTTCGTTTGTACAGAGACTTCCTGGAATAGAGTCCCTGGCATTTTCTGATGGAACACCCTTTGTTGGTGCAGAGACCAAGGCATGGATAAAGGGATTTATGGGTGGAGATGATTTAGGGGATCAGGGGACAGTTGATAGGGACCCTTTTTTTGTAGCCCTTGAAGAGGAAGCAAAGGAGTTGGTGAAGAAAAAAGATATCCCTCAAGCCCTAGTTGTATGGCAAAGGGGTATAGATGGAGGCCGTGGGGTAAGGCAGAAGTTTCAATGCAGGCTTGAATTGATCAAGCTTTTATTGAAATCAGGGAAAAAGGAACTTGCACTTCCCCATATAGATCTTCTTCTAAAGGACATAGATCTATATAAGTTGGATATGTGGGAACCAGACCTATCAGTAAAGGCCTTTACCACTATAATAGATGTATTGGATGGCACAGAGGAGCAAAATGAGAGAAGGATGGAGATCATAAATAGACTAATATGCCTGAGTCCTTCTCTTGCTTTTAAAATCTTATAATAAAAATATAAGGAGGTTTAACATGGAAGGATCAATAGCACCAAAGGAAAGGGTCAATATAACCTATAAACCAGCTACTGGAGATGCCAAAGAAGAGGTGGAACTCCCTTTAAAACTCCTGGTCATGGGGGATTTCACTTTAAAAGAGGACGACACAATGCTGGAAGATCGAGAGCCTATTAGTGTGGATAAGAACAATTTTAATGATGTATTAAGGGCTCAAAATCTGGAACTCCAATTTACAGTGCCAAATAAATTAAGCGATGAAGAGGATGCTGGGGAGATAACAGTTAATCTAAAATTTCAAAGTATCAAGGACTTTGAACCAGATAATATTATAAAGAATGTGCCAGAACTGGCCAGAATTATGGAACTCAGGGAGGCACTGGTGGCACTTAAAGGTCCACTGGGAAATGTTCCTGAATTCAGGAAAAAACTTCAACAATTGGTACAGGATCCAGGTACAAGGGAAAAGATATTAAAAGAACTTAATTTAGATGAAGAATAAAAAAAGGAGTATGTCTATGGCAGAAGAAAAACAACAAAAGCAACAAGAGGTTGTAGAGGCAGGTGAAGGTTCCCTGCTGGATGAGATAATAGAAGCAACCAGGGTGAAACCATCTGATGAGGCATATGAGATAACTAAGAGAGGGGTCAAGGCATTTATAGATGAGCTTTTAAAGCCTACCAGGGAAGGGGTAAAGGTCACCAAGAATGTTGTGGACGAAATGATTGCCCAATTGGATTCAAAACTGTCTGCTCAGGTAAATGAAATTCTCCACCACAAGGATTTTCAGAAACTTGAGTCTGCATGGCGTTCATTAAAGTATCTGGTGGATAATACTGATTTTAGAGAAAATATTAAGATTAACATCTTGAACGTGAGCAAACAGGACCTATTAGATGACTTTGAAGATTCTCCTGAAATCCCTCAATCTGGGCTTTATAAAATTGTTTATACAGCTGAATATGGACAATTTGGTGGACAGCCATATGGTGCCTTGATTGGCAATTATGAATTTGGCCCAGGGCCTCAGGATATTAAACTACTTCAAAACATAGCCAGTGTTGCTGCAATGGCTCATGCACCTTTTATTGCTGATGCATCTCCTGCATTTTTTGGCATAGAATCTTTTAAAGAACTTCCAAATCTAAAGGACCTGGATGCAATATTCGAAGGACCTCAATATGCAAAATGGCGTTCTTTCAGGGAATCAGAAGATGCCAGATATGTTGGCCTTACTCTGCCAAAATTTTTGCTACGTCTTCCCTATGGTCCAGACACAGTGCCTGCAAAGACCTTTAATTTTAAAGAGGATGTATCCAGTGGAGATGATGCATTTTTATGGGGAAATACTGCCTTTGCCTTTGCAACAAGGCTAACTGATAGTTTTGCCAAGTATCGCTGGTGTGCCAATATTATTGGCCCTCAAGGTGGAGGGGCTGTGGAGAATTTGCCTGTTTATAATTTTGAGGCAATGGGCACTATTCAGACCAAGATTCCAACCCAGGTACTGATTTCTGAGAGAAGGGAATACGAGTTGGCAGAGCAGGGATTTATAGCCCTTACCATGAGAAAGGGATCAGACAATGCAGCATTTTTCTCTGCAAACTCATGTCAGAAGCCAAAGACCTTTGGAAACACAGAGGAAGGGAAAGCAGCAGAGCTCAATTATAAGCTCAGTACCCAGCTTCCCTATATGTTTGTGGTAAATCGCCTGGCTCATTACATAAAGGTAATCCAGAGAGAACATATTGGCACATGGAAACAAAGGGGAGACTTGGAAGATGAATTAAATAAGTGGATTAGGCAATATGTGTCTGATCAAGAGAATCCAGCTCCAGGCGTAAGGTCCAGACGTCCACTCAGGAGGGCAGTAATTGAAGTAAAAGATGTTCCCGGGGATCCTGGTTGGTACAGTGTTAGCATGAAAGTGATGCCACACTTTAAGTATATGGGTGCAAATTTTACCCTGTCATTGGTAGGTAAATTGGATAAAGAATAAAAAAAGGAGGTTTAAGTCATGGCTCTAACAGGTTATTTAAAGGTAGTTGGAAAGAATCAGGGTGAAATTAATGGGGATTGTAAACAAAGTGGTCGTGAGAATTTAATTGTGGTATATGGGGTTGAGCACAATATAGAGATACCACGGGATCCCCATACTGGTTTGCCAACAGGGCAAAGGATCCACAAACCATTAATAATAACAAAACATGTGGATCAGGCAAGTCCTAAACTCAATCAGGCATGTACTTCTGGAGAGCAACTATCAGAGGTTACCCTGCAATTTTACAGGATAAATGAAAAGGGACAGGAAGAACATTATTATACCATAAAACTGGAAAATGCCATAATTGTAAACATGAAGTGCTATAAGCCCCTTACTTTTTTGGAGGAAAACAAGCCTTATAAGGACATGGAAGATGTATACTTTTCCTATGAGAAGATCATATGGACATATGAACCTGATGGAATTGAGGCAGAGGATAGTTGGCTTGCACCAAAGTCTGCTTAACCAATGTGATTAACCATGCACGGTTTAAGACTTTTGGAAAGACTGGCATTCATGGAAGAGAAGCCAGAGGAGAGAGGGGTATTTGATAAAGAAATGGTTATTAATTCTATTATCAGGAATCTCTCCAATATATTGAATACCAGGATAGGGAGTGCCCAAACAGCTCCGGATTTGGGCACTCCTGACTTTACTGATCTACTTGGAAGACCAAAAGGTGAGAGCTTTGAAGAACTAAAAAAAATCATAAAGGGGGTAATAGAAAGATATGAGCCAAGATTGAGTAATGTAAAAATACAAGAAGAGGTCAATGGAGATGATCCTTTTTCTCTATCTTTTCGTATTGAATGCGAGGTAAATACAGATGAGGGGAAAATGGATATCCATTTTTTGTCTTATGTGCGTCCAGAGGGAAGAATAGAGGTCAGGGGGAAGTAGATGCTCAAGGATTATTATCAAGAGCAGCTAGATATGCTTAAAGAATTGGCAGGGGAATTTTCAAAAAAACATCCTGCCATAGCCCCTATGTTGTCAGGTCAATCTAAAGACCCTGACGTGGAAAGACTTATTGAGGGAATGGCATTTTTAACTGGAATGTTGAATGCCAGATTAGACGACAGTTTTCCTGAAATAGTACATACCTTAATGCAACTACTATCTCCCCAGTATATAAGACCCCTTCCATCTAGCACAATAATTAAATTTTCGCCTAAACCAGGCTTTAGAGAAGCATTAACCATTCCAAAAGGAACTGAAATAAAATCTATCCCAGTAGGAGAGACAGAGTGTATATTCAGGACATGTTTTGATGTAGAGGTATTTCCTGTTGAGATAGAAAGAGTTTTTTATGAAGATATCCCTGGGAAACCCTGTAAAATAGGTGTATCTCTTCTTTGCACAGAGTGTGATTTTAAAAAAATCCCCTATTTAAGGCTTTTTTTGTCAGGTAGTTTTGTACATTCAACAAATTTATTTTACCTCCTTTTTGCCAGAACAAAGGAGATTATACTGTCTTTTCAGGACAAAAAAATTGTTCTTTCTAAAGGGAATATAAAGGCTCCTTTTTTCTCCCTTGAGTTTCCCCTATTTCCCTATCCCAGGAATTCTTTTTTTGCCTATAGATTATTTCAGGAATATTTTATCCTGCCTGAAAAATTTTTGTTTCTTGATATATATGGACTGGATAAATTAGCCCCTTATGAATCTATTGAAAATATTAAAATGGAGTTTATCCTTGATAAAGATATAAGGGCTAAGAATTTAACTCTGAGCAATAAAAGTATTTCTCTATTTTGTACCCCAGCAATAAATATCTTTTCCCATGATGCAGTACCAATTGAGTTGGTTCACAATTCTTTTGAGTATAAGGTTATGCCAGGTGGTCAATATAAAAACATGATTCAAATTTTCAGTATAGACAGGGTAAGGGGAATTGTACAGGGACGTACAGATGAAAAGGAATATTATTCCCTGGAGTCTAAGGGATTAGATAAAGGAGATGGAATCTATTATCAAAATATAAGGCCCTCCCCTTTATCTGGGGAGCCAGATCATTATTTAACCATTGGCTATAGAGACAAAAAGGATGTGACAAATGAGATATTGCTAGTTGAACTTACATGTACCAATGGAGATACTGTAAATTCTCTTCAAACAGGTGATATACATAGGGCTACAGATTCGTCTCCAGTGTTGTGTACTTTTGAAAACATCATTCCCCCTACTCCCAACTATTCTCCTGTACTCAGCAAAGAGAGCCTCTGGCGTTTTTTATCCCATTATAGCATAAATGTGTTTTCCCTTTCCTCGGCGGAAAAACTACAGGACTTATTAAAATTATATATAGAATTTCAAAGAAAAGATACTTCCAGATACCATATAAATCTAAATCGTATTCAAGGAATATTAGATCTAAAAATAGAATCAGGCAAGAGGCTTTACAAAGGAGGAATGTTATTTGGACACGATATAAATCTGCTATTATCCTCAGACCATTTTATAGGAGAGGGGGACATGTACATCTTTGTGAGGCTCCTTGATTATTTTTTTGCATATTATGCGTCTATTAATTCTTACACATGTCTCAAGGTGAAAGATAAAAAAACAGGGAGAAGGATTTTGTGTCCACCAAGACTAGGGGAACAATTGCTGATTTAATTGAACAAATAGAGAAATCTCCTACCAAATTTTCATATGTTCAATTAATAAGACTATTGAGGCTTTTTCTAAGGCCAACATCACAGGCAAAGGAGCTATTTAAGAAGGATATATTTGTAAGGCCTGTGCCTTCACTATCTTTTCCTGGAACAGATGTGTACTCCATAAAAAAAACAGGTCCGTGGAAATATAATATAGAGGCTACATTCCTAGGGCTTTATGGCCCATCGTCTCCAATCCCTGTTTACTACACTGAAGAAATAATAGAAGAGCTTTTAGATGAAAAGGATGTTAAAAGGGATTTTTTGGATATATTCAATCATCCATTTTATGAATTATTTATTAAGATTTGGTGGAAATATCGTATATGGCTTAAGGTCTTAGATGAAGATGACAAAGAAACCCTTAATTTTATATTCTCGTTTTTAGGATTTGATTTTAAGCTCTTTAATCCCAGGGAAAATCTGGCCTTGCTAAGGCTTGGGGGTATATTTGCCAAGCATCCTAGGTCTGCCCTGGGTTTAAGGGCTATTGTATCTGATATGTTGGATGAAGAACAGGTTGAGGTAAGACAGGGGGAGTTGTATAATTGTAAGATAAGTAAGGAGGAAAGGTGTTTTTTAGGGAAGAAAAACTGTCTGCTTGGAGAGAATCTGTTTTTAGGAGAAGAGATACTTACCTGTAATTTGAAGATAGAAATAAGGACTGGTCCCCTGAAAAGAGAAACTTTTTTGAAATTTTTACCAGGCTCTCCTGGATTTGATAGGCTTAGAAAATATATACACCTTTATATGGACGGAGCCTTTGAATGTTCCTTTGTCCCTATTCTGCCCCCTTGTGAGGCAAAGGAAATTGACCTGGGGGGCCATTGGTGTTTGCTGGGGGTAAATACCTGGCTATACAACAGGGACTTATATAAGGGAAATTTAAAGGGAATTTGGAAAATATAAATTAATAGCATTTTATTTAAGAGGAGGGGGATATGCAATATGATCTCAGAAATCTTTTTAACAAATTAAATGGAGTTGTAACAGAAATCTTGCAAAATGCTGCTGGACTTTGTGTGTCTAGAACTAATTATGAAATATCAGTGGAGCACTTTTTTATAAAGGCATTGGAAACTCATGCATGTGATGTACCACTAATACTACGTTATTTTGGTATAGACACAGGGCAGCTTCAGGTATCTCTTCTAGACGCGCTGGAAGATTTTAAAACAGGTAATACTGGAAAGCCAATTTTTTCTCCCCTGTTAGTGGATCTTTTTGAGCGTTCATGGCTAATTTCATCCATTGACCTTAACTTGAGCAGGATAAGGAGTGGAAGCATACTTTTGACCTTTCTTCAAAAACCCACCTATTTTGGAGCAGGGAACTACATATCCATTCTGGAAAAAATCAGTCCCTATGAGTTAAAACAAAAATTCTGGAACATTGTGAAGGACTCAAAAGAGCATACAGCAAGGGTTGATACAAAGGGTATAGGAGAAGCTGAAACAGGAGAAACCCCAGGTGGATTTATTGATAAATATTGTCAGGATTTCACAAAAAAGGCCAGAGAGGGCAATATAGATCCAGTTTTTGGCAGGGAAAATGAGATAAATCAGATAATTGATGTCCTGGCCAGGCGCAGAAAAAATAATCCAATACTGGTAGGAGAGCCTGGAGTTGGAAAGACTGCTGTAATAGAAGGATTGGCCAGGAGGATTGTGGAGGAAGATGTACCAGATATGTTAAAAGATGTGAGGCTCCTGGGTCTGGATATGGGTGCCTTAGAGGCAGGGGCATCAGTCAAAGGAGAATTTGAGAAGAGATTAAAAGGGGTTTTAGATGAGATAAGGGCATCTGAGCAACCTATAATTTTATTTATTGATGAAGCACATACATTGATTGGTGCAGGTGGCAGTGCTGGCACATCAGATGCTGCAAATTTATTGAAGCCAGCACTGGCCAGGGGAGAGATCAAGACATGTGCAGCCACTACATGGACTGAATACAAGAAATATTTTGAAAAAGACCCTGCCCTTGCAAGGAGATTTCAATTAATAAAACTTGCAGAGCCAGATGTTAAAACCACTATAAATATCTTGCGTGGTCTAAAATCATATTATGAAAAATCCCATGATGTAACAGTTACTGATGAGGCCATAGTTGCTGCTGCTGAGTATGCTGGTAGGTATATTTCAGGGAGGTTTTTGCCAGATAAGGCAATAGATGTTCTGGATACTGCATGTGCCAGGGTAAAGATAAATTTGAGTTCTAAACCTTCTAAGTTAAATCATCTTGAAAAGGAATATGATGATCTTGATAGAAAGAAGAAAAGTATGGACAGGGATAGGGCCCATGGCAAAGAGATTGATGAGATAGAATATAGGGAAACAATAGATAAGATGAAATTATTAAAGGAGGAGATAGAAAAATTAAAAGATAACTGGCTTAGGGAAAAAGAGGTGGTAGAAGAGCTCTTAAAGATAAGAAAAGAAGTGGATCAATCACCAGAGGATGATGAATTAAAAGAAAGACAGAGAAAAGTAGAGGCAAGGCTGGAACAGGTAAGGGGGGATAGCCCACTTATCAAGTATGAGGTGGATATAGATGTGGTAGGACAGGTAATATCAGACTGGACAGGGGTGCCTTTGGGCAAGATAAAAAGGGATGAGACAGAAAATGTACTTCATATGGAGGAAAAACTAAGGGAAAGAATAAAAGGCCAGGATCATGCCCTGGAGATAATAGGTAAGGTGATAAAGGCATCAAAGGCAGGGATAAAACCTCCCACCCAACCCATGGGGGTATTTCTTCTAGTTGGTCCATCTGGCGTTGGTAAGACTGAGACAGGACTTGCCCTTGCAGACCTTTTGTTTGGGGGAGAACAACATATTGTTACTATAAACATGAGTGAATTTCAGGAAAAACATACTGTGAGCAGGTTAATAGGCTCTCCACCAGGGTATGTGGGATATGGAGAGGGTGGAATGTTGACTGAGGCAGTAAGACAGAGACCATATACTGTAGTTTTATTAGATGAGGTAGAAAAGGCACATCCTTCGGTTTTAAATTTGTTTTATCAAGTATTTGACAAAGGTATGCTGGCTGATGGGGAGGGGAAAGAGATAAGTTTTAAGGATACAGTGATTATTTTGACCAGTAATCTTGGTACAGATATAATTCAGGAGATGACAAAGGGGGAAGAAAAACCACCAGTTGATGCAGTTATGCAGGCAGTAAGGCCACTCTTATCCAAGTATTTCCAACCTGCTTTACTGGCTAGAATGACAGTTATTCCTTATTTTAGCCTGGATAAGAGGGTTCTTAGAGAAATAGTGGGATTAAAGCTGAAAAGGATGCAGGATACTGTATATTCAAATAACAGGGTTAAGGTGTCCTACGATTTAGAAGTAGAGGAGTTAATAGCCAATAGATGTATGGAAGTGGAGACAGGTGCCAGGAATATTGATTATATATTGCAGGGAAATATAATGCCCAAGATAGCAAATTTACTGTTAGAATCAATGGCAAAGGATGAGATGCCAGAAGAAATTGTAATTTCAGTAACAGAAGAGAAGGAATTCAAGATAGAAGTAAAAAAATAGGAGAAGATATATGTTCAATTATATGGAAGGGGTAGATAAGAAAGAAATAAAAAAGTCCCAGGAAAATAATTCCACAAATTTTTTTCACGCTGAGGTTGTAAAAATAGAGGAAGGAACTTTTTATTTAAAGACAAAAGATAGTATTTTAAAGGCAAGTAAGTCCTTTTCCTGTTTTATTGAGCCGGCTCTGGGAGATCTGGTGCTTGGTTGTTTTTTGGATAATGGAAAAGTCTTTATTTTATCTATCCTGGATAGGAGGCAAAAACAGGGGGCGAAGGTTTATGTGCCCTGTAACCTAGATATTGCCTCTAAGGGTGCAGTAAAAATATCTTCTGGAAAAGGGATTAAATGTATGTCTGATTCTATTGCTGTTTGTGGAAATGATATAGCCCTTTGTGGCAGTAGAATATCTTTAATAGGAGGTTTGTTAAAAAGGCAATTTAGTAAAATAAAGTCAGTGGCAAGGGAGGTTGAAGAATTCTTTGTTCATTTTATTCGCCATTCAAAGACCAGTCAGAAATATATAAAAGAACACAATGAAGTACAATCTGGTACAAGTAGATATCTTACAGAAAAAACTTCTACTGTTCAGGCAAAGGATTCAATACACTTAATAGAAAATCTTCTTAACATGAATGCCAAACAGATTAACCTGGGATAGGGGGTCTTGTGCATGAAGAGGAAGACAAGGTTTTTGATAAGTTTTTCATCTTATCCAAAATCTCCTTTTCATGTGGTGGAATTTAGAGGCCATGAAGGGATTTCCAGATGTGTGGCTCAACTTATATAGGTCCAATCAAGTGTTTTTGGAAAAAATTGCAGATTTTTGCGAGTCAAAACATGAGATACCTGGAGATGCCCTTGGTGAGGTCTATGAATATGGAATTAATGTTAAAGATATCAAGGAAAAATCATTGTGAAGGTATTTAAAAATAACAATCTATCCCTGATTCTAAAACCCTGGGGATATGGGGAAAAGACATATCTCCATTGTGGAGTGATAGCAGGTTTTCATCTAATAGAGGGTTTTTTGTTTTCTGAACAGGATATATGGCAAAATATTCCTCCAATTTTAGGAGAAATACCCCTTGATGGTGGAATGCCCAAGATACAGGGCGAATATCTTGTGGTAGGTCACGCATATAGCCCTGATTTGCAACCAGTTAAGGTCATGGAGGTGGAGGTTGGTATAGGTAAATACATAAAAAAAATTTTGGTATATGGAGATAGATACTGGTTAACAAAGGGGGTTGGATATGAAAAAACAGAGCCTGTTTCTTTTATAAAAATGCCTCTTGACTATCAACATTCCTATGGAGGTCCAAATTATCCTTTAAATCCAATAGGCAAGGGCAATGAAAAGGTAATGGCTGAGGATGGAACTGAGATCTGGCCCCTTCCCAATTTAGAATTACCTGACTCCTTAATAGTTTCTCCAGATGACCAGGTACAACCAGCGTGTTTTGCCCCAATCCCCATTGATTTTCCTGAGAGGATAAAGGCATCTGGAACATATGATGATAGGTGGCAGAAAGAGAGGTGGCCATATTTTCCTGAAGATATGGACTATTCTTTTTTTAATATTGCCCCTAAAGACCAGCGTATTCCAGATTTTTTCCAAGGGATGGAAGGCTATTATTTAAAGGGTGTGAGTCCCTCCCATCCCCTTATCACGGGTTCTCTTCCTGGAATCAGGCCCAAGTTGTTTTTGTATAAACAAAAAAAACTGGGCAGGGACTTTTCCAGGGAAAATCTGGAGTTTGTAGAAGTTACACTTAAACTGGATACTGTGTGGTTTTTCCCTGATATTTTAATGGGGGTTTTGATATATCATGGGTCATCTAAGATTTTAGACGATGAGTATGCAGATTTACACAGGGTCTATCTTACCTACCATGAGCCCAATGAAGATGATCTCACATTGGAAGAATATTTTAAGAAAATGGAAAACTTTGTATCTGATATAGTGGACATAGACGAGACTCCATTTAAAGAAGCAGCTGAAACAGGGGAAAAAATGCTCATTGAATGGAAAAGGGCTCCCAAAAAGATAGCAAAGATCAAAGATGCTATCATGGGAAAGAAGCCATCAATGGTATATACCCCTGAGCAAACAGGGGCATTACTTAAAAAGGTCATTGAGAAAAACAAAAAGATCCTTGAGGAATTGGAAGAGCAGGCTAGAAGGATGCATTTTGAGTATGGACATATGGTGGAGATAGACTTTGGTATATTTGAGCATTGGAAAAAGACCATTCCACAGATGGAAAATACACTAAATGAGATGTTAAAAACTGCCAAAGAGATTGAAGAGAAAAAAACAGAGGGACTGGATAAGGCCAGAAAAAAATTAGACCAATTTATCTCTAGAGATAATCTCCTTAAACTGGGACTCAGTGAGGAAGATATAAAAAAGATAAAAATCCCTGATGTAGATTTTGATCCTGATATATATTCCCTTGAAGAAGACCCATGGCAAAGGGAAGGGATGAGGTTAGTTAGAAATGCCAAATTTTATGTTGAACAAAATGGTGCTCATAAATTGGAAACCATTGGGTTTAAACCTGAAACAATAGATGATGCGTGGATTGGTTATAATGAGAAATCATATATCACTGATGCTGAAAAATGGGGACTTGAGCTGGATAATCCTACCTTTGAGATACCTGAAGGCTGGGTTTTGCCTGTATTTGAGGAAGACAGGCTTGTTAGGATAAAGATTAAAACAGATATATTTTCAAAGGATTTTTATCTTGTACCTGGCTCAGAAGATAGACCAATTATTTACAGATGTTTTGAAGACAAATATCCAGTTGTATGGGTGGAAGATGAGATAGAGGGTCTTTTTTTAGAACAAGAAGTGGGTGATTTTGCTACTATTTTATGCAATTGTAATATTTTTGATTTAAAAGATGAAATAGAAGAGCTTAAAGAGGGGTTTGAAATCCTCTTAATTAGTTGCGAAAAAAATGAACTTGCAGAAAAAGAGTTTAAAAAATTCAAGGAGGTGTTTGAAAAATCAAGGATAGTATCAGTGCCAGGGGCTAAAGATCTATTTGAATACCATAAAAATGGGAATAATATAAGGGGTCTTATTTTATCTTACCTCCCAGAGGATTTTCAAAAAAAGCACGATGTATCCATAAAATTGCCTCCTTTTGATGGAACTCCCTTTGAATTTAACATAAATTTCCCAGATATTGATCTGGAAAAACAAATCAAGGCTGCAGTGGATGAATGTATGGTATATATGGAGGAGAAAAAAAAGGCCCTTATTAAGGAGACACAGCAGAGACTTAACTTTGCAAAATCAAAGATAGAGTCTCTGAAGTTAAAAGAGGCAGATGTTAATATACCAGATGTGGATTTAGAGGAATTGTTTAACAGACCACCTGAGGGGGGAAAGGGTTTTAAATTAGATAAAAGCCCTTTAGATGTTGGTAAAGAGGCAATTGAAAAACTAAAAAAGCAAAAGGAATTTTTAAAGGATAATCCTGATGCCATAAAAAAAATAGATCAGAGTATTGATAAGATAAAAACAGAAACCGCTAAGATGGATAAAGAATATAAAAAGTTGATGGCTCTCAAAGACTCCCTTGGGAAGAAATTTGGAGTAGATCCAGATAATATTGGTGATCTTACTATCTCTCCTCCTGAGGATATGATAGAAGAATTTAAAAAACACGGCATGGATATATCTAAGATGAGACCAATTACCAGACAAGAGGTCATTGAGTTGCATAAAAATGGGGAGAGCCTGAACTTTTATGATCTATCCAATGTGGATCTCAGTGGTTTGGATCTCAGTGGAGCAGATTTTTCCATGACAAATCTAGAAAATACAAGTTTTAAGGGCTCCATATTGCACAGGGCAAGATTTTATAAAATTGTCTCTACAGAAGGTGCAGATTTTTCAAATGCTGATTTAAATGGTGCGAATCTGGAGTTTATGAGTATTCAGGATGCCAAATTCAATGGAGCCAAAATGGAAAAGGTCAAGTTTTTTCAGGTAATAGTAACCAAATGCGATTTTTCTGAGTTAGATCTCAGTAACAGCAACCTTTCCCAGTGTATTTTTCAGGAATGTGTTATGGATAAGTCCATATGGAAAGGGGTAAGGATGGATCTATCTGTAATACAGAAGTCCATTTTTACTGAAACAGATTTTTCCCATTGTTTTTTAGAGAGATGTGCGTTTCAAGAGGGTAATTTTAAAAAAACAAATTTTAATTTTAGTAGTCTGCCAGGGGTAAATTTCATACAGTGTCAGGGCATGGATGTATCATTTGTTGAAGCAGACCTGACAAAGACCAGTTTTGCAAAGGAAAACAAATTTATTTCTTCTGATTTTAAGAATGCAAAAATGAAGTACTTTCATGCACGGGAGAGCGATTTTTCCCAGTCAGACTTCAGGGGAGCGGTTATTAAAAATGGGATTTTTAATATTTGTGATCTAAAGAAATGTGATTTTACAAAGACCAGGACTCCATATACCAGTTTTACCAGATGCGATTTAGAAGGGGCAAGCATGAGAGGTATAAACCTTCTTTCAGGTTCTTTAAAAAAGTCCAGATTGGTGGATACAGACCTTAGCTTTGCAAACCTATATGGTGTGGATTTTTATAAGGCAGTGATTACAGGGACCAGGCTAAGGGAAGCCAATTTAGGACTTACCTTAATAAAGGATAGAGAAGAGTTTTTGGATCTTAAATAAAGGTATAATAGGGTGATGACAAGAGAAGAGGTAATTGAAGCCATTAAACAAAACAAGACCTTACGGGATATTGACCTTAAGGGCATTGACTTTAGGGGATGTGACCTTACAGGGGGAAGGTTTGAAGACGTTGACCTATCCCAGTGTAATTTTACAGGGGTAAATATATCCAGGACTGGATTTACCAGGTGCATATTTGAGAATGCAATATTTGATAATGTAATATTTGATAGATTAATATGGGAGGACATGGTCTTTAGGGGTGCTAGTTTTAAAGGAGCTAAGTTTCATCAAATAATACTTACAAAAATAGATTTCTCAGGTGCTAATTTTTCAGGGTCTGATATATCCTTTTCAGTGTTTCAGGGGTGTGAATTTTATAATACCCGTTTTATAGATACTTCTTTTTTTAAGTCCGCTATCCAACAGGGGGAATTAAGGGAGACACTTTTTTTAAGGACCCGGTTTAACCTTACTGTATTTCACGAGATCTTATTTAATCAAACTCTATTTTCTGACTGTGAGATGGAAAAGGTCTCTTTTATGTCTGCAAATATGGATGGATATGATTTTAGTGGGAGGAGACTCAGGGAGATAAATTTTGCCAAATCCAGCCTTAAGTCTGCTAGATTTGAAAAAAGCCAGATTGAATTTTGTAATTTCAGTGAAACTGATTTAAGTGGAGCAAATTTTTCAAATGCAACAATTGTTAGAAGTATGTTTAATTCAGCTTCTATGGAGAGGGTAAATTTTTCCAGGTCAAAGATATATGAATGCTATCTTGGAGAGGTCTTGTGCTTAAAAGGTGATTTTAGCAGATCTGATATGGAGAACTCCAGTTTTGTTTCATCTAGATTAGAACTTGTGGCTCTTAGGGGAGCTAATTGTAAATATGTGGATTTTTCTTATGCAAATATAAAGGAATGTAATTTTACTGGTGCCAATATGTTTATGGCCAAGATGCACAGGACCCAGGATAAAGATTCTCTATGGAATGGAGCTGAAAACTTGGCCTTTATAAGAAAGACAGATCCAGAACTGGAAAAGGCGGAAAAATGGCAGTAAAAAAAAGGAAGGTCCTATGTCTGTTTATTGCAAATTTACACTTAGTCTTTCTGGATATCCAGAATCTCCTTTTTATGTGGTCAGGTTTACAGGTAAAGAGGCACTATGTAGGTGTTATTTATTTGAGTTTGACCTGATCTCAAAGGAGAAGGATCTTTGCCTTGGAGATTTTCTTGACTCCAGGGTGGAGTTTAAAATCCAGTACAAAGACCATATAATGGTCTATAATGGAGTATTTCAAAAACTGGATCAATTAGCCAAGATTGGGGACTATGTATTTTATAAAGCGCTCATGGTACCCAGGCTGTGGTGGTTAAATATGTATTATTCCAATCAGGTATTTTTAAATAAGAGTGTTGAGGAATTTTTGAAAGAAATACTAAAAGAAGGGGGACTGGTTGAAGAAAACTTTCAGTTTAATCTAATAGAAGAATATCCAAAAAGGGAGTTTGTGTGTCAATATAATGAGACGCATATGAATTTTTTCCAGAGATGGATCACAAGGGAGGGGATTTATTATTTTTTTGAGCAGGGGAGTATAGATGGCAAGTCATCTAGTATGGGGGAGAAGGTCATAATTGTAGATTCAAAGATGTCTCATAAACCCTTTCCACTTAAAGACCATTTGAAATTTGATTCCCCTTCAGGTTTAAACACAGGTAAAAGGGATATTGTGTGGGATTTTTCATGTGAAGAAAGCAGGGTGATGGAAGGCGTTTTATTGAAAAACTACCATTATGAAAGGCCTGTTGGTACAGTAAACGGGACTTTTAGAGTAAGTGAAGATGGGTTTGGACGATTTTATAATTTTGGAGAGAATATCTCCAATGAAAAGGAAGCCGAGCATTTGGCGAGGATTCAGGCAGAACGCATAAAATGCAGGGAGAAGATATATAAGGGGAAGAGCAATATACCTTATATCAGGTCAGGTTATTTATATAATCTAGAGGGGCATTTCAGGGAGAGTTTTAATCAACAATATCTAATTACTGAAGTATTCCATAAAGGTTCCCAGGCAGCATATCTAATGAGTGGTCTCTCAATAGAACTAATAGGTATAGACAAAGAGGATTTTTATGAAAATGAATTCAAGGCAATAGAGTCTTCAGTCCAGTATAGACCACCGGAACATAAAGACAGACCAAAGATATATGGATTTATTAATGGGAAGATAGACGCGGAGGGAGATGGGAAGTATGCAGAAATAGATGAGCAGGGTAGATACCGTGTAATCCTGCCATTTGATTTAAAAGAAAAAAAAGGTGGCAGAGCATCCTGTCCTGTACGCATGATGCAACCCTATGGGGGTAAGAGAGAGGGGATGCATTTTCCCTTGAGAAAGGGTACAGAAGTGCTACTTGCCTTTATAGATGGAGACCCTGATAGGCCTGTTATAGCAGGTGCTGTTCCCAATCCAGAGACCCCAAGTGTGGTTACAGAAAAAAATAAAACCTGTCCTACAATAGTGAGTGCGTCTGGGAATATGTTTTCTTTTAATGATAAAGAAAAAAAAGAGGCAGTATATATTAGTTCCCCCCATAAAAATAGCTATCTTTTTATGGGGAGCCCCGAGGCACAGGAAGATTATGGAATTTCTGTAGAAGAACCCTTTTCTGTTATCCTGTCCACATCTGGAAATATATTTATTAAGGCCAAAGAAGGGGATATCAAAATTCACAGTGAACAGGCAAAATTTGATCTATATTCTGCTGGCGATTGGCTAGAGGTGATTGGAGGGGCGTCAAATCATGTGGTGCTTGGCGAGAGTGGCCATTTAACCATGGGTTTAAAAACACTTGTGGACATAATAGGAGTTATTGATATCCTTATGGGGGGTAAGCTGCATTTGGCACTGGGATATACCTTTTCAGTTGTGATGGGGGAGAAAACTTTTAATCTTCTTAAAATGAAGTTTGAAGTTTCAAAGGAGGAGTTGGCTGGACGAATAGACAGCTTGAGGGGAGAGGTGAATACTCTAAGAGGGAGTTGTCAACGATTAGAAGGGAATAATACCAGCTTGATCGGAAGTGTGGAAAAGCTTGGGGGGCAAATCCAGGATTTGTCAGCAAGCACAAATCAACTAAAGGGATCAGTAAATTCTTTAAAGGGAAATGTAAATGTTTTAAATTCATCAGCAAACTTTCTCCAGGCACAGATAAACAAACTCTCTGGAACCAGCAATAAGTTAGAAGGAACAAAGACATCTGTTGGGTCTGTGGAAACGACTACAAAAGGGTCTCATATAATTATTTAATCAAGGAGGTGGTTTTATTATGTTTATGTTGACCACGGGGCCAGGCATGAGCCTTGCTTTTCCAGATGTGTGTAATACCCCTATGCCTGCTCCTGTACCCATACCATATCCAAATCTGGGTTTTTCTTCAGTATCAGTTCCAGCAGTTTACAATGTATTGGTTGGTTGTATGCCTGCTGTAAATCAAATGTCCATGGGAACAGTGAGTGTAGGGGATCAGGCTGGAGTAGCTGGAGGCGTTGCAGACGGTATTTTTGGAGGGCAGACCAATTACAATGTGGGGTGTTTTACCATATTTGTGGGGGGTGCCCCTGCTCAGCGTCTAACTTCAGTTACTGGACAGAATTCTCTAGTTAAAACGCCCAATGCAGTGGGCATGACCTTAGTTCCCAGTCAGGTAAGCGTGCTTACACTTGGCTGATTTTCTATTATAAGGAAAGAGGAAAAGAGATATGAAAGATAGGGAAAACAAAGAAAACAAAGTTGAAATTTATATGTCCCCTGATGTGGATTTTGTGTATAGGGATGTATTTCATGTATTTGTTGGGGCAGGGGAAGTGGTTATTGAATTTGGGAATATTCAGAGAATGGAGCCATCCAAGGTGATTATATCCAATAAGATTGTCCTGTCTCTGGGAAATGCCTATAGGTTAATGAAAAGCCTTGAAGATGCCCTTAAATCAGCTGAGGACAAATTTAAAGAGATCCTGAGTACCCAGGAGTTTGAAGAACTGAATAAAAAAATCAAGGAGTCTTAAATGGGAGATAAGGTATATTTTACTATGTTAAAAAAAGATGAGGCCATTGCAAAAGAGATATTTTTAAAGCTAAGAAACTATGGCCTAAACCCTGTAGGACATTACTTTAAAGATGACCTTACAAATATGGCATGGGCCTCTTCAAGGGGAGATTTATTAGATAAAGAGATAAAGGCGTGGATAATATATGGAGAAAAAGAGCAGTGGGAAACTGATGCCATAAGAATAGGATTAAGTCTGTTGTTTCTATGTAAAAGACCAGATCTAAATGTCCTTATCCTTGTTCCAGAAGGTGCAGATATAAAGGAAGAGAGTGTCCCTTTTTTATTTAGAAAAACTAATATAATAGAAATAAAAGAAGGTTTTGAAGCAAAGTTAATGGCCAAGATGTATCTTCCTTATACAGGACCTAAATTCCCCTTCAGGATATGCCCACATGCAGTCCCTGGACTTGGTATATGGCTGGAAGTAGGTCCTGCGTATGGTGAATGGAATGGAGTATTGATAGGGGTAAGGAAATCTGGTATTAGACACCTGGGAATTGGTGAGAAGGGGAATTTACCTGATAAAACAGTGTTGGAATATCCTGTGAGAAACATGAAGATAGAAGTGGATGGTAAGGAATTTGTGGCATGGGCTGTTAGAAATAAATTAAATAAAGAGATATCCGCATATGCAAATCTAGAAAAATCACCATATGAAGTTATTTTAGGCCCATGGAATGATGAAAAACCTGAGATATATAATTTAGAACTAGTTTAATCGTTTAAAAAGAAACGTGATGAAGTCCTTACTATATATCACTATCATACTTTTTTTTGTGTCTTCATGTGGGATACTAAAAAGAATATATAAAACAGAATTTAATAATTATTCTTCAAAAGAAAGTTTTTGCATGGATTATAGTTTAATTAAAGGACTCAGTGAAGATGAATTAAAGAGAACACTTAGACATGGATTAATTAGAAATTATATATTAAAAAATAGAGCCATTTTCCCTTATAAAAATAAGGATTCTTTTATTGATTTTTATGTGAATGCTTTAAATATAAAAGATATATCCTATTTTAATGGTAATAGATTTGGACAGATGTGTATAAATGCAGATATATCCTTAAATAAGGAAACTATAGCGAATTATAAGATAAGAAAGATTGTTTTAGATGGAATTTGCTTTGACTCATCTAGCATAAAGGTGGAAGATTTGCCAACAAAGATGGCTAATATTGCACAAACTAAGATCCAGAAAAAATACTTTAATTTAGAAAATATTGATTCAACAGATATTAAAAGGGCCATTGTTGAGAGTAAGATAAAAAATATACATCTTAATCTTAGAAATAAGATGATATGCTTTTCCTATACAGCAAAGCTTATTCCTGCTTTTTTAAGAAAAAATATAAATCCCTCTCCCTCTAGTCTGGAAAATAGAAAATTGAATGCTCTTAGTAAGAACAAAATAAGTGCAAAAATATTTGAACTTAATTTAAAGGGGAAAAAAACAGGTGATTTTTTGCCAGAATATGGAGAACATTTAGTGGTGCAAGTAGGACCAGGGGGAAAGGCGATTAGTACGGTATATAAACATGCATATGTATATTTCCCAGTAAATGGGATGCGGAATTTTACCCTAAAAGTATTTTTATTTCATAATATAAAAATGGATTTTGGCTTTCTTGAAAAGGTACTTAGGCCAATTGATTTTTACTATAAAAACTATGAAAGGGACAATTTAGAAATTCATCTGAAAAAGGACAATAACGGTATTCTTAAATCTACTTTTGTAATGGGCAAAAATATTTTTGAAACCAATGATTATTATGTAGCTGCAAATTATAATGAATATAAATTCGTTAAAAAAGGAGATAATTTTAGGATATTCTGTAATGGGAAATACATTATAACCTTTTTTACAAAGGGAGATAAACTAAATTATATAAAGGTCAATTTAAATAGGGGAGACATGTTATATAAGATTGTATGTAACTCCCTATAAAAAAAGGTGGTTTAAATGAGGAAGTTTATAATAATTACTCTATCTTTTTTATTGAACATTACAATTAATTCTATTGCATCTTCAACAACACAAAAGGTTATCAGGATTGGATATTTAGAAGGGGGTCCTTATTGGGCATATACAAAGGTGTATGAGGCCTTTAAAAAAAGTCTTATAAAAAAGGCAGCAGGATATAGAATTGTGTTTGTAAAAAATGCCCATTTTAGTCCTGGCTGGGGAAAAGAACATGAAGCAGATTATATAAGATGTGCAAAAGAGTTAATGAATAGGGAGGATATAAATTTTGTAATTGCAATGGGAACTGCTGCTACAGCTGCTTTGCTTAAGGTAAATAATTATAAAAAACCCATAATGGCCATGTGGGTAGCAGATCCTTTGGGTGCTGGATTTGTGAAAAACTTAGATGATTCAGGAATTGACAATTTTACCACAAGGATAATCCCCAATAGATGGAAGATAATGTTTGAAATATTTTATGATGTTGTGCATTTTAAAAAACTTGGTATTATATATTCCAACACCAAAGAGGGGATGATGTACAGTAACGTGCATGAGGCAAGAGAAGTTGCAAAGGAAAAGGGATTTAAGCTTGTAGAATACAACAAAATTAGTCCTGCTGAGACAGTGCCTGAATGTAAAAAAGGTATAGAATATCTTGTGTCTAAAGGTATAGATGCCTTTTTTATTCCTTCTTTGGTATGTTTTGATTGGACCAAGAGTAATGTCGAGGTACTAATGAATGAACTAATAAGAGATAAGATTCCTACTTTTGCAAGGGATGGTTCTCCTTATGTAAAGGCTGGGGCACTTATGGGATTTGCAGCAGTTGATTTTGACGAGGTAGGAGATTTTTTTGCAAATAACGCAGTAAAGATATTTAAAGGTGCAAAACCAAGAGATTTAAATATGATAGATAGGCCATCTCCCAAAATAGCAGTCAATTTAGAAACCGCATTGAAAATAGGCTTTGACTTTCCCATTACTATTTTAATTGCATCTGATGAAATATATAATAAAATAATATATCCATCCAATAGAAAATTTAAATAACTAGAATTTGTTACACATGAAGTGGAAACAATTTAAGATAGTCTTTTTTTTGGTAATATTTCTCGTCTTATCACTTGGATTTAACTGTTTTTTAATGCTTTCATCATTAAAGAAAAATAATTTAAAAAACTATTTTTCTTTAACAGACACAATTGGTAAAAGAATCGTTAGTCACATAGAAACAGGACTAATTTTTGGGAAAGAACTAGATAGGTTCTATGGTTTAAAAGATATTTTAAATAATAACATTAATAGATGGTGGTTTATAAAGAACCTATATGTAATAGATAAAGAAAAGAGGATAATAACTGGGATTAAAAAAATAAATAAATATGAATATAAATATATATTAAATAAAGCCCAAAATAACCTTCACGCAATTAGCCTGGCTGATAAAAATATTTATCTATCAGTATTGCCTATTTTGAAGAATAAAGATTTAAAAGGCTATCTGATAATTAGTCTTAATAAAAAAATAAATAATATTAATATAGAAATTATTCATTATCAAATTATCATTATATGCACTATAGTCTTTATCTCTTTTATCCTGTTAAATATTTTTATAAATAAAGTCTTAAAATTAAGAATAGATAATATAGTAGACGATATAGAAAAGACCAAAAGGAATATTGCTTTTATTGTATCATTGATAATAATATCATCTCAAATAATTTATGCTTGTATTACAACCTACCAGTGTCAGAACAGACTCATGTCCACCATATCAAAAAAAATAAATTATATTCATATTGGCCTTGTTCGGGATTTTCAATATCTATTAGATAAAGGGGTATCTCTTAGTCATTTAAAAGGTATAGATAAATATTTGCATAATATTTTAATTATGAACCCAGAGGTAGGTTCCATCTCTATATTAAATCCTGAACATGATACAATATATGAAACCAGGCCTTTTACTCACGAGTTCAATTGGAATTCCATCCTTAAAACCCTGACTATTTCCTGTTCAACTCCTTTGTATAACAGACAAAAAAAATCTGTACTTTACATAAATACATCAGGTAACCCTGAATTTGTATTGAATCAGGTCTTAGGTATGTATTTGGATAGTATTACAGTGTTAGTCCTCTGTTTTGTATTTCTTGGACAATTAAATTATATTTTTATACCTGCATTGATTCGGTATCTGGATATATATTCACATGTTGCCATGGATAGTAGTTATGAAAAACAGAGGATGAAAAAAAGACTTTTACGTTTTTTAAGACTTGCTGCTTTTTTGTTCTTTTTTGGTTATGATATGCCACTTTCTTTTATTCCACTTTATATACAAAAATTCCCTCCAATTAGCAGTGTTATTGCTAAAGATATCTGGTTGAGCCTTCCCATTACAATAGAGATGTTATTTGCCACCATGAGTACAATAGTCGGGGGTGGCCTTTCTTATTCCTGGGGGTGGAGGAGGGTGTTTTTTTGGGGTTTTATCCTTGGCGGGCTGGGACTTGTTATTGTGCCAATCTTCCCTGGACCCATTTTCTATCTATTTTCCCGCTCAATTGCAGGTATAGGATTTGGTCTCTTACTTATATCCTTACAATCCTCTGTTGTACAGGAAATGCCAGAAGATAGAGCCTATGGAATAGCGAATATATTTTCAGGGGCCCTGGCCGGGAGTTTGTGTGGTAATGTAGTTGGAGCAATGTTGGCTGAAAGATGGAGATTTACAATAGTCTTTTTATTGGCAAGTGTTATTATCTTTCTTGGACTGATATTCCTGTACATAATCTTTAGAAAATCTATTGTTACCTTAAAAAGACAAACTTCCAGGAAATATATAAAAGACGGGGATAAAGTCTCGTTGAAGATGTTTGTTTCAGATATTCGCATAATGGGGGTATTATTATTTATTGCTGTACCTGTTGCCATATCCCTTGTTGGAATACTTTATTATTTAACTCCACTTTATTTAAAGGGTAGAGGTATTAGACAGGGTACTATTGGAAGAGTACTTATGATATATGGATTATGCATTATTTATCTTGGACCTGTGTTCTCTCGTTTAGTAGATAGAATTCAAAATAAGATTTCATTGGTAATCTTTACAGGAGTTATTTCAATTTTAGCCTTCCTCCCATTCGTGTTATGGGAAGGGATATGGCCAGTAATTTTGGCTGTATTCTTAGTGGGTGTGGCCAATGCATGTGGCTCTTCTTCTTTAATAGTATATTATTTAGATTTAACAAAAAATATTTCTCTTAGCGATGATAAAAAGATTAGCCTTTTTAGGACATTGGAACGAATGGGGCAGATACTAGGGCCTCTTATTTTTGGTTTTTTCATCACTATATCTGGTTTGAGAAATGGAATGTTTCATTTGCTTTTGGTATTCCTTGGGCTTTTTATATTTTTCTTAATACTAGGTCTTTTAAATATAAAAAACTATATTAAGTCTTAGTATTTATTAATTATATGAATTATAAAATAGACATTTTAGGTTCAGATGAATGTGTAAAACTTGTAAATTTTATTTATAAATGTTTTGGAGACTCCTATCCTGATGAATTTTTATACAATGAGGACAGTCTAAGATATTTAATAGATGAAAATAAGATAATTCCAATAGTTGCAAAAAATGAATTAGATGAAATTATAGGTCATTTATATATTTGTCCTTCTATAAATATATATTGTGTGCGTTGTGTTATTGTAGATCCAGATTGTAGAGGACGTAATATATTTAACAATTTACTCAAGTTTGTTAAGTTGTATTTAACACAAAAAGGAATTAAAGGATTTTATACTGAAACTATTTTGATAAATTGTCTATCCCAAATCCCTATAATTAATATAGGTGGACTTGAGGTGGGATTTTTTAGTAGACGAATCATTCCCCATGTTAAGTATTCCAATGAAAAAAGGAGTTCAGATGTATTAATATATTATGTTCCTTGTGATGTGAATGGCAATGAGGTGGTAAAGGTTCAAAATACTCCATATAATAATATAGTTAAATATATCTTTAAGACCATGGGAATTGAATTAAATATTGTGATAGAAGATGATGTTTCAGGAGCCAGTGAGGCATTTTGGTTTAGACAGGAGCCTTTATGGGGAATTTCAGAGTTATTAATAGAGCATGTGAGTCCTCTTAACAAGAGTTTTTGGGATACTTATC
>NZ_BAAIEW010000023.1:0-59080 GCF_054654515.1 Desulfothermus okinawensis JCM 13304
TATCTCCGAGACTACACCTGCCCCAACAGTTCTTCCACCTTCTCTTATTGCAAACCTAAGTCCCTTCTCCATGGCTATAGGTGCTATCAACTCTACCTCAAACTGCGCATTGTCTCCTGGCATAACCATCTCCACTCCCTCTTCTAACTTGATCACTCCTGTTACATCTGTGGTCCTAAAATAAAACTGGGGCCTATAACCTGTAAAAAATGGCGTGTGACGGCCTCCCTCTTCCTTCTTCAATACATATACCTCTGCCTTAAACTTCGTATGCGGCGTTATACTACCTGGCTTCGCTACTACCTGTCCACGCTCTACTTCGTCCCTCTTTATCCCCCTCAACAGTATCCCTACATTGTCTCCTGCCTGACCCTGATCCAATGTCTTCCTGAACATCTCTACGCCTGTCACCACTGTCTTCTTCGTCTCGCCTAATCCTACTATCTCTACCTCATCTCCTACCTTCACTATCCCACGCTCTACCCTTCCTGTTACCACTGTGCCCCTTCCTGATATGGTAAATACATCCTCTATGGGCATCAAAAATGGCTTGTCTATCTCCCTAACTGGCTCAGGTATATACGAATCTACCGCCTCCATTAACTCAAATATGCACTTCGCTTCCTCACTGTCTGGATCGTCACTCTCCAACGCCTTCAATGCACTACCATGTATCACTGGTATGTCATCCCCTGGAAAATCATACTGACTAAGTAGCTCCCTCACCTCTAACTCCACTAACTCCAATAACTCCTCATCATCAACTAAATCTACCTTGTTCAAAAATACCACTATGCTGGGCACTCCTACCTGCCTGGCTAGCAATATGTGCTCCCTGGTCTGAGGCATTGGACCATCTGTAGCCGCTACCACCAATATGGCACCATCCATCTGCGCTGCACCTGTTATCATGTTCTTTATATAGTCCGCATGACCAGGACAATCCACATGAGCATAATGCCTATTGGGTGTCTCATACTCAACATGCGCTGTGGCTATGGTTATACCCCTCTCCTTCTCCTCTGGTGCCTTGTCTATCTCATCAAATGGTACATACTCAGCACTCCCATACTTCAAACTCAACTGCTTCGTTATCGCCGCCGTCAACGTCGTCTTACCATGATCTATGTGACCTATCGTCCCTATGTTTACATGTGGCTTCCGCCTCTCAAACTTCTCCTTCCCCATAACTACCCCCTGCTGGTATTATAATCTAAAATTCGTGCATCCCTTTGTTTTCACACATGCCCCTAAAATGGCTTAAGCCCACGACCGGACTTGAACCGGTGACCTCTTCCTTACCAAGGAAGTGCTCCACCTCCTGAGCTACGTGGGCCTACTCTAAAGACAAAAAAAGCGGGAAACGGGAATCGAACCCGCAACCCCCAGCTTGGAAGGCTGGTGCTCTAGCCAATTGAGCTATTCCCGCTTATTTTCCAATGGAGGGGGGTGGATTCGAACCACCGAAGGCGTATGCCGGCAGATTTACAGTCTGCTCCCTTTGTCCACTCGGGAACCCCTCCAAAAGAGCTGGCGGTGGGACTTGAACCCGCAACCTGCTGATTACAAGTCAGCTGCTCTACCAATTGAGCTACGCCAGCGACAGAAGAATCATATAAACGCATTTTTTTTAAAATGCAAGTAAAAAAAATGGGAATCTTTATTTTTTTATCAATTAAAAGTGGCAAGGACACGTTCATACACGTATCCACCACCACTCTTGGAGGGTACAGGGGATACTGTATCCAGAAATTCATGGCGTTGTTTAAGCAAATATTTTACAAAACCAGCATTAAAAGCATGTCCTGAGCAATACACCTGGAAATAACCTTCTACCTCTCCGCCTATCAAGCTTAAATCTCCCACAAAATCAAGGAGCTTGTGCCTCACTGGCTCATCTTGAAATCTAAGACCATCTGGATTTAAGACACCAGAATCATCAAACACCACTGCATTATCTAGTGATCCCCCTAAAGCCAGCCCTTTTTCTTTCATCTCATGAACAACATTCAAAAATCCAAAGGTGCGGGCTGGAGCTATCTCTCTCTTAAATTCATTTACTGAATGGGTATAAAAATAGGCCTGTCTTCCAATAGGAGTGCCAGTAAAATCAACTATATAGTCAACCTTAAACCCCCTAGCAGGGTAGGCCCTTATCCATCTTTTAAAATCACCCCAAACAATGGATTTTTTTAGTAAATATTTTATCTTGGGCCTATTTGTCTCACATATACCAGCTGACTCCAACAACTCAATAAATGGGATGGCACTTCCGTCTAACACTGGCAATTCATCACCTTTTACTTCTATAATTACATTGTCAATACCTAACCCTCTAATAGCTGCCAAAACATGTTCAACTGTACCTATTCTCTCTCCATTTGAGCCGATATTTGTGGCATACTCAGTGGACACCACATTTTTTACATCTGCTTTTATATATATTAGCCTGTTACTTATTTTTTTCAAAAATACCACTCCCCATCCAGCTGGGGCGGGATGAAAGATTACACTGACTTTCCTGCCAGTATGTAGCCCAACACCAGAACATCTCATTGATTTCTTTATTGTCTTCTCTACCATAAGATTAACACCTCCAAAAAATAGAATGCAATCTCCATTCCAACTGTAACTGACTAAAAATTAAGATCTTTTCCAAAAGTAGGTGTGGTTAGCTACACACACATTGGGGAGAATAGCACACACAACTTACCTAAACAAAGCCGAGATAACTCTTAAGTGTCCTTCCAGGTCTTTATGAGAGGACACCTCAACCCAAGACCTATTCTTTAAAAAACTCACCATATGTTCTATTTGAGAAGAATCTAATTCCATTAGTATTCTACCTCCAGGTTTAAGTATACTCTCTGCTTGGAGCAAAATCTTTCTTGCCATCTCCAATCCATCTTCTCCACCCAGTAGGGCCAGGATTGGCTCAAAATTCTTTACTTCAAAGTGAGCTAAATCAACCATTGCAGGGGATAAATAAGGGGGATTTGCAACTATAAGATCAATACTTTTTGGTTTTATACATGAGATTAAATCTGCCCTAACTAAAAGGAGTCTACGGTGAACTCCATAAAGAGCAACATTTTCTCTGGCTGTTGTCAGGGCACCTTGAGAGATATCCAGTGCAATCCCAAAAAATCTTTTGAATTCCAGGGTAAGGGTTGTTGCTAAATTCCCTGACCCTGTACCCACATCCAAAAACAATATTTTATCTTTTTTTCTATAAAATTTTTTACACAGATCTATTACAGTTTCTGTACAAGGTCTTGGTATGAGTACATTAGAATTTACTAAAAAATCCCTACCATAGAATTCTTTTTTACCTAAGAGATAGGCAAGGGGCTCTCCCTTGCCTCTTCTTTTTATCAATTTTGCTATGCTTTTGATTATTTTCTTTGCGAGGATTTGCCTACTAATTAAAACTTCCAGGCGAGAAGTATTTAAACAGTGGGCAAATATGAGTTCAGCACTTAACTCTGGTGAGTCTACATTCTTTTTTCTTAAAAAAGTTTTACACTTTTTTAAATACTCTTGGATAAAGACCACTATCTTTTTCTTTTTTAAGCAACTATCTCTTTAACTTTCTGGGCTTGATCGTATTGAATGAGTGGTTCAATTATTTCTTCCAGATCACCATTCAAAATACCTTCAAGATTGTATGTGGTGAGATTTATTCTGTGGTCAGTGACTCTGCCTTGAGGGAAATTATAGGTCCGAATCCTCTCTGATCTGTCCCCTGTACCTACTTGGGCCCTTCTAGTTTGATCTTGCTTTAGTTTTGCTTCTTCTTGTTTTATTTGTAGAAGCCTTGACCTGAGCACCTTTAAAGCCTTAGCCTTATTTTTATGTTGGGATTTTTCATCCTGACATGTGACAACAAGGCCTGTTGGAATATGGGTAATTCTTACTGCTGAGTCTGTGGTATTTACACTCTGACCACCTGGGCCAGATGCCCTAAATACGTCTATTCTCAAATCTTTGGGATCGATTTCAACGTCCACCTCTTCTGCTTCAGGCAATACCGCCACAGTCACAGCGGACGTGTGTATTCGCCCCTGTGATTCTGTTACCGGAACCCTCTGAACTCGGTGTACCCCTGATTCAAATTTCAATTTACTATAAACCTTATCCCCAGTAATGTTTACAATTACTTCCTTAAACCCTCCGGCTCCAGTTCTATGGGCATCCACCAACTCCACCTTCCACTTATTTTTTTCAGCATAGCGTGAGTACATGCGCAGAAGATCTGCTGCAAAAAGAGCCGCTTCCTCTCCACCAGTACCAGCTCTCAATTCTAAAATAACAGACCTCTTGTCTAATGGGTCCTCTGGGATAAGTAATATCTTTAATCTATCTTCCAGTGTCTGAATTTTTTCTTCTAGAGATTCTATTTCGGACTTAGCCAGTTCCCTAATTTCAGGATCACTATCCTTCACAAGTTCCTTGTTTTCAGCTAACTCTTCAAGTGCAGCTTTATAGTCTCTATAAGTTCTTACAATCTCTTCCAATTCAGCGTGGGACTTTGCCAGCTCTTTATATTTGTCCTTATCAGAAAAGGCATCTGGGGAACTCAATTTTTTTTCAAGTTCAATATAGCTCTGCTCAATTTCATCTAGTTTTGATATTATGTTCATACCCACACTCTAATATCTAAGAAAAAAATAAAAAAATTAGTCTAGATTATACTTCTTTTTAAATCTATCTATTCTACCTGCTGTATCTACAAAACGTTGTTTACCAGTGTAAAAAGGATGACAATTGGAACAAATCTCCACATGGACTTCTTCTGCCCTAGTTGACAAGGTCTCAATTTCAAAGCCACATGCACACTTATAAATTGCTTTGTATAGCTTTGGATGAATCTTTTTTTTCATAACTAAAACCCCCAAAAATTATTTTTTAACTCCTAGAAATTTAACCCAAGTTTGTTCAAAACTTTAGTTAAGTAATCAAATTTGAGAAAAAGATGTATAAACCTTAATGGGAGATTTTACAAGTTTTTTTGTTGCGTTTTTTTGGAATAGATAAACCTGTTGGAATTTATATCATTTTAGGTAATAAAATTATCCCCATATCCTTTAAGAAATCTATTAAATAGGATATTGCCTTCTCTATACCAATAAAAACTTCTCCACTTAGTTTAAGTCCAGTATCTATATTTTTTGGAACAATTCCTATTAATTGGATCCTCTTAGGAAGGGTATTTGATAAGGTGGCTATATTCAAAAGATCGGATATTCCCAACTGATGAGGGGAAATCCTTGTTCTATAAAAGTTAGGGGTCTCAATTAAGTCCACCACAGCCACATCACCTGGTTTTAGCCCACTTTTTTTTATGGCATCAATGATAAAGACTACCTCTTTATTTTCTAAAAAACGCAAAAGTTCCATGCCACTGGTACCGCCATCTATTATTTCCACAGACTCAGGAATAGTATATTTTTCCTGTAGAATCTCCACTGCCCTAACTCCAGCTCCCTCATCACTCATCAAGATATTTCCAACCCCCAGGATGAGGACCTGGGGGTCATTTTTACTTGGATTAACCATAAACTACAGCACCCTTACCTTGACGATTTCTCTGTTGTCTTCATCGTGTAGGTGGATGGCGCATGCAAGGCATGGATCAAAGGAGTGGATGGTCCTGATTACTTCCAATGGCTTTTCTGGCTCAGCAATTGGGTTTCCAATTAATGATGCCTCATATGGCCCTAACTCGTCTTTGTGATTCCTTGGACCTGCATTCCATGTTGATGGCACAACACACTGATAGTTATCTATTTTTCCATCCCTAATAACCACCCAGTGGGAGAGCATTCCCCTTGGTGCCTCATGGAATCCAAATCCCTTGATTTCACCCCTTGGGAATTTTGGAGGATTAAAGGTGTCATAGTCACCTTTACCAATATTTTCCACAAGTGCACTCCATACTTCCTCCAGGGTATCAGTTAGTACAGCTGCCCTAACAGCCCTTGCAGCATGACGACCAATTGTTGAATGGAGGGCTTCAATTCCAATCTTTGTACCAGCTATTTGAGACGCAATGTCCAATGCAGTTTTAACATACTTCTTTGTTGGCTCATGTCCTGCAGCATACATACAAAGAACATGGGCCAGTGGTCCTACCTGGGCTGGCTTGTCCTTGAAGTTTGGAGACTTTACCCATGAATATTTTTCATCTTCATCATATCCAGTATAGTCAGGTTTGGTTTCCTCTACCCATGGGTGACGATTCCAGTCACCATCATACCAAGAATGTTTGATGCATTCTTTCACATTGTCCTTGAAAAATTCATCATTAAAGGACTTGATTTCTTTAAATGTGCTTATATCTCCATTTTCAATGTACCCACCTGGTAGTAGGAATTTTGTACCCTTCTCATCCATTGGTAAATCAGGCACACTTAGGTAGTTTAAAACTCCAGCACCATATTTTGTCCAATCAGCATAAAAAGCTCCCACTGCAGCAACATCCACTAAATATACCTTCTTTACAAAATCTTTAATGTTGTCAATTAAGGATTTTACATAAAGGAGCTGTTCCATGGTTATTGGGGCTGGAGAATTGGGATCAACAGGATTAGCAACTCCACCAACTGCCAAGTTTTGGATGTGTGGGGTCTTACTCCCTAAAATAGCCACTATTTTATTGACCTCACGCTGATAATCAAGGGCCTGGAAATAGTGAGTAGCAGCAAGGAGGTTTACCTCTGGTGAAAGTTTCATGGCAGGATGTCCCCAATAGCCGCTTCCAAATACCCCAAGCTGGCCAGAGGCCACAAATTTTCTCAATCTATCTTGTACCTTCTTTATTTCATTATAGCTATTCCCTGGCCAATCGGAAATTTGAGATGCCAGCTTTGCAGTCTTTTTAGGATCAGCATTTAGAGCAGATACCAAATCCACCCAGTCCAGGGCTGATAGGTGATAAAAGTGAACAATGTGGTCAAAGATTCCATGGGCTGCAATAATCAAATTTCTAATGTATTGGGCATTTAGAGGTACTTCTAGGCCCAGGGCATTTTCAACTGCACGGACAGATGTTATGGCATGTACTGTGGTACAAACACCACAAATCCTCTGGGTGAAAACCCAGGCTTCCCTTGGGTCTCTACCCTTTAAAATAACCTCTATGCCCCTCCACATCTGTCCAGATGACCAGGCATTTTTCACCTTTCCATCATCTACCTCAACGTCTATCCTTAAATGTCCTTCTATCCTTGTAATTGGATCTATTGTTATCCTCTTTGCCATATTCATCACTCCTTAATGGTTTTTGTTTATTTTGTAGATGGAAGAGCCAACACTGGAAATTTTTTAACAAAATATAAATAACCTAGAATTTCCACTGCAATTACACCAAATGTGATTATTATCTCTGGTGTTGCTGGAAAATAGTGCCAGCCATTACCTGGATTTAAACCAATTATATATGCGTCAAATCTATATAGTCCAGCACCAAGTAACACACAAAAAGCAGCAATAAATACCTTTTTCACATTCTGTCTATTTTCTGCCTTCCATAGCAATCTCAATGCTATAAGCAGTAGTAGGGTTTCTATGAGAAACATGTTCCCTGGAAGGTCAAATCTAAAGATGTGAGATAAGGCTCCCCTTGCATTTATATCTTGAATTCTAATGATAAGAAAAATACCAATTAACCAGGGTATTACCCCTGATATTTTGGTAAGTAATTTAAATTCATGTGTATTTTTAAAAGCTACACCAGCAACACTGGTTTCAAATACAACAATGGCATACCCCATCATTATAGCGCAAATTAAAAAGAAAAAGGGAAGGAGTTTAGACCAATAAAGTGGTGACAATTTAGAACCCGCAAGTATCATAAGGGTTCCCAAAGAGGACTGATGCATTGTTGGTAACAACATACCAAGTGCTACAAATATAAATAAAAACTTATTTAATTTTTCTTCTATTTCTTCTGCATTTATCCTCTTTCTAATCCCTGGATACTTAATTAGTACTGGTGAGAACTCAATCCACAACACACAGATATAAGAGGCAATACAAACCGCCACTTCTAACATGGGGGAATGCAAATTCATATGCCATGGCATAAAAATATTAAGCATATTCCAATATCTACCAATGTCGAAAAATATGGACACACCTGCCAGGGTATATCCAAGCATACTGGTAAGTATTGCAGGCTTTAAAAGGGGTGTATATTCGCCTTTATTGAAGATATATATCAAAATTGCCATTGCATATCCACCACAGGCAAAGGCTGTTCCCACATTAACATCATAGGCGATCCAAAGGCCCCAAGGAAAGCCATCATTCATACCAGAGACAGGTCCAAGACCATATATAAAACGTTTTAATAAAAAGAACCCTGCCAGCAGGATAACCACAAGCCCAATCACAAAGGGAACAGTTAGTACCCTGCTATTTAAAGGTTTTGCATTTGACATATCAATCTCCTTGATTGTTTTTTGTTAATCGTGAACTCCTCTTTTTTTCACTAAATAGGCAAGTCCACCAAAAGCAGCTATTGGATATAACAGGTATTTATAGAGGCCCATACTTACTCCTTCAAGATCTGCAACATAGGACTTCTTCCTGAGCTCTGGAAGACCAAGCTTTACAAAATCTATACCAGCTAAAATCATGCACTGGGAACCCCCAAGTTCTTCTAGACCATATATATGCTTGATATAGGGCTTTGCTTTATGGACCCTTGTTTTTCCTGATTCAATATGGTTTACAGGGAATTCATAATACTCCCCTGGTTTCATCAAAAGGCGCCTTTGGGCCTCTTCCCTCAATTTTTCCACAGGACCAAATAGGGATGCCCCTGTTGGACACACTGCACAACAGGCAGCGTACTCACCCTTTTCCAGTAAATGGTTACATAACTGACATTTTCTGATCTGTGGAAATGGAGAATCCCACTCAAATTTGGGTATGTTATATGGACAGGCCACCTGACAATACCTACAACCAATACAGGCAGAAGGATCATAAGTAACAATACCGGTCTTTTCATCTTTATGGAGCGCACCTACAGGACATGCAGCTGCACAAGCAGGCTCTAAACAGTGCATGCACTGCCTTTTCACAAAGGCAAATTTGTCTCCCTCTTTATACATCTTAATAATATTGTAGGTCTTTGAAGACAGGTCTATTGGATTATCCCAATTATCTTGATTACCTGTATGTTCATATGGGAGATTATTGGCCTTTTTACATGCCACCATACAGGATTGACATCCTATACAAAGATTGGAATCATATAAAATTCCAACTGCGTTAGGTGGTAATTCTTCTTTGCTCGAAGCCTTGGCGTCCTTGGACAAGGAACTCGCACCAAGTGCAACTGTCCCACCTACTACGGTTTTTAAAAAGCCACGCCTTGAGACACTCATAACTACCCCCCTTTTATTTTTCTTCGTCTGACTTCATCCTAGTTACTGTAACTGCAGCAGCACCTGCAGCAGCACCAATAGCAGCTCCGACTAATCCAGCAGCTGTACCTGAAACTTTACCACCTCTCTCATATTTTATACCTGCTGGAGTTGCTGCGGGGGTAATTACGCTTTCTTTGGTAATATCAGCTTCTACAAATAGAGGCACATTAAAACCAATGCCTTTTTCACTGCAACCAAAACATGGATGGCCGCAGCGAACTGGCCATGTTCCCACGTCATTAAACTGAAGGATGGAACAATTATTATAGGTAACAGGACCCTTACATCCCAATTTATACAAGCAATACCCCTTACGATGTCCCTCATCTCCAAATTCTTCAGCAAACCTTCCTGCATCAAAATGAGGCCTTCTTTCACAATTTTCGTGGATGAGCCTGGAATATGCAAATTTTGGTCTTCCAAGGTGATCTAACTCAGGCAGTTTTTTGTAAGTGATATAATAGGCAACAGTTGATAGAAAATTATAGGCATTGGGAGGACAACCTGGAATAGTCACAACTGGTTTACCCTTTAACACTTCCGGTGCACCTTTGGCTCCAGTTGGATTTGGATCAGCAGCAACAATTCCACCCCATGATGCACAAGAACCAATGGCTATAATGGCACCTGCCTTTTCCGCCATCTCCTTGACAATTTTCACAAAAGGCTTTCCTGCTATTTGACAGTAAACACCATGGTCCTTGGTTGGAATGGCACCCTCTATAACCAGTACAAATTTACCCGAATTCTCCTCAACTGATCTCTCCATAAACTCCTCTGCTTGCCTACCTGCTCCAGCGTTTAGTGTCTCATTGTAGTCAAGGGAAATCAGATCCAATATTAAATTGTCCAACGTGGGATGAGAAGCACGAAGTAGACTTTCTGTACAACCAGTACATCCTTGTCCAGAAATCCAGATAACCGGCGGTCTCTTACTGCTGGTCATTGCATTGGCTATTTTTTCACCAGCAGATAGGGGCAATCCCATACTAGCCGCCATCACAGTACAATACTTCAAAAAATCTCTCCTTGAACACAATCCAAAAACATCTTTCTGGGATCTTTCTTTCATTTTCCCCCCCATACATAATTTAAACATTAGACAAAAAACAAAATCCCTTCCCTAAAAATTTACACCTAAATACCATTTCTTGACTATTTCGCACAAAATGCACACAAAACACTTTCTAACTACGTAGGAATTATTAGATAATTTTTCTTAATTTTTCAAGAAAAAAGAAAGATAATTAGATTAACCTTATTAACTTTTAAAAAACTCAAAAATGGTTGATAAGGACAAAGAAACATGACAAGATTAAAGACAAAAAATTTCCATCATTAATAATTTAAATGGTTTTTTTTGCCCAAATTATTATCCTTGACAAAATTGTAGAAGGGAAGATACATTTAGGACCTTTGCATTTGAGGATACAATTTATGGACAAAAGTTATTTTTTAAGGCTTAAGGACATCCCTTCTAAAGGTCTATTTTTAACCATTGACGATCAAGCAATTTGGTTAAGCTATATAAAAGAATTTGAACTCCCTTATGAAATCAATGAAGATTTTCATGTAGAGGTGTTCATTTTAGTTGAGGGAGAGTGTTGCATACTAAAAGGTGTACTAACAGGGGTTTTGGATACCCTGTGTGATAGATGTTTGGAAAAGGCCCAAGTAGAGATTGAAGATCATTTCAGAATAATTGAAAAGCCAAGAGAAAAAGACTCATTAGATTTTTCATTTATTGTTGAACAAAATGGAGAACTTTTTTTAGACTTAAAGGGACTGTTGTGGGAAAGACTCCTTTTAAATATACCCCAAAAGATTTTATGTGGTGATGATTGCAAGGGGCTTTGTCCAATATGTGGGACAAATCTCAATGTTGATTCATGCAATTGTGAACAAATATCCAGGGACTCGAGGTTAGAGATTTTAAGAAAAATAAAAATATACTGATGGAGAGGTAAAAGCTATGGCAGTACCTAAAAAACGTACATCAAAATCAAAAAAAGGGATGAGGAGGTCACATCACAAAGTACCTGTTCCAAATGTAATTGAGTGTGAATGTGGTAGCCCCACTCTTCCCCACCGCGTATGTCCGTCTTGCGGTAAATATGCAGGAAGGGCTTATTTAACAAAAGATGAAGACAAGTAGTAGCCAAAAGATACGTCTTGCAATTGATGTTATGGGGGGCGATCACGGCCCCTCGGTGGTTATCCCTGGAGCAATAAGGGCAGCCAGAGAGAAAGACATATCCCTCATACTGGTGGGCAGAGATGTTGAAATCAGGGAAGAGTTGGAAAAATACCCAATAGAAGGCATTGATCTTGAGATCGTACATGCAGATGATGTGGCAGAAATGAAGGATAAACCTTCGTATATTTTAAGACGTAAAAAAAATACATCCATACAGATTGCATGTAACTTAGTGAAAGAAAGCAAGGCAGATGGCGTGATATCTGCAGGACATACAGGTGTTACACTTGCATGTGGAATATTCTCCATTGGAAGGATAAAGGGGATAGATAGGCCAGGGTTAGCGTCCATAATCCCAAGGGAAGACCAGCCCTTAATATTGCTGGATGTGGGTGCGAACATTGATTCTAAACCTAGACACCTTGTGCAATTTGCAATAATGGCTGATGTATTTGCTAAAAACATCCTCAAAGTAGAAAACCCCGCAGTGGGATTGTTAAACATTGGAGAAGAACAGGGTAAGGGGAATGTTCAGGTAAATGAGGCCTATCAACTCCTCAAAAAAACTTCTCTAAATTTCATAGGGAATATTGAAGGTAGAGACCTATTTACCAACAAAGTGAACATAGCAGTTTGTGATGGGTTTGTGGGGAATATTGCCTTAAAATTATGCGAAGGCCTGGGAAAATCTTTTAGCAAAGCATTAAAAAAAGAGATCAAAAGGGGCATATTTACCAGGCTAGGAGGCTTTTTAGCAAAACCTGCATTCAAGAGGCTAATTCGCAGGTTTGACTATGAAGAATACGGTGGAGCACCCCTGCTAGGTTTAAAGGGATGTGTTATTGTATGTCATGGGAGTTCCTCAAAAAAATCCATTGCTCAAGCAACTAAAATGGGTGCAGAATTTGCCAGGATGAAAATAACTGAAAAAATCAAAGAACAGTTAGAAAAGCATCCTGAGATTACTAGATTCTATAGGTTAAAAAATATACTCTCTTCTACTTCTATTACATCAAAGGAAGAAACCTCAGAAGAAGAAACAACCTATGAAGACAAAAAAGACGAAAAATAATATTATTATCCGTGGACTGGGGCATTTTGTACCAGAAGATAAATTGACAAATAACCAGTTAGAGCAAATGGTTGACACCACTGATGAGTGGATAACTACCAGAACTGGAATAAAGTCCAGGAGAATTGCGAAAAAGGGAGTAGCGTGCTCTGATCTAGCATATCATGCCTCAAAAAATGCCCTAGAGCAGGCAAACATGGACCCCCTTGAAATCACTCACATAATAGTTGGTACCTTTACTCCTGATTATTGTGCACCAGCATCTGCCTGCCTTCTCCAGGCAAAACTAGGAGCAAAAAATTGTGAAATGGCAATAGATATAGCAGCTGGTTGCTCAGGGTTTACCTACGGATTGGAGTTAGCACAGGGAATTATTGCCAAAAGGCAAAAGGCAAAAATACTTGTAGTAGGCAGCGAAGTGTGCTCATCCAGGTTAAACTTCAATGACAGAAATACATGTGTTTTGTTTGGAGATGGAGCCGGCGCAGCCATTCTCACTGCCCATAAGGAGGGATATCCTGCTATATTGGATATTGAGCTCAAAACACATGGAGAACTTGGTCACCTGCTCCAGGTAGGATTAGAAGGGGGTTCTGCCGAGCCCTTTGTAGTAGGCCAAAAGGTTAGTGAAAAATATTTCATACACATGAATGGGAGAGAGGTCTTCAAGCATGCTGTTCGGGGTATGAGTGATTTAACATCTCATATACTCGAAAAAAACAACTTAAAAGTTACAGATGTCTCCCTATTTATACCTCACCAGGCCAATTACAGGATAATTGAAGCAGTTGCAAAGAAAATTAACATCCCTCTAGAGAGGGTTTTCATAAATGTCCATGAATATGGAAATACATCTGCTGCATCAGTTATCATTGCTTTGAGTGAAGCGTACATGCAGGGTAAAATTAAAAAAAACGATTTGGTTCTATTGTCTACCTTTGGGGCAGGATTTACAATTGCCAGTGTAATATTAAAATTTTAACAAATTTTAAAGGTCAGTCTATGGAAAAAAACAAACACGACTTGCCCAAAGTAGCCATTGTTACTGGTGGTTCCAGAGGGATAGGTAAGGCCATTACACTCAAATTGGCAGAAAAAGGATTCTTGGTCTATTTTACCTATGTATCGCGAGAGGATTTGGCTGAGGGGGTTGTTTCTCAAGTTAAAGGTCGTGGCGGAGATGCCAGGGCATTCAAGGTAGATGTGAGCGTGAAAACTGAAGTTGAGGATTTTTTTAAGGCAAATATAAAAAATAAGGTTTCTTTAGAGGTACTAGTAAATAACGCAGGAATAACAAATGACGGCCTTATACTTCGGATGAAGGAAGATCAGTGGAATAAAGTAATAGGCGTTAATTTAAATGGAACATTTCACTGCATCCAAGAGGCCGCCAAGATCATGGTCCGGCAGAGATATGGTCGGATAATCAATATTACCTCTGTTGTGGCCCTTTCTGGGAATCCAGGCCAGGCCAATTACTGTGCATCTAAAGCAGGTATAATTGGACTTACCAAAGCTGTTGCACTGGAACTAGCTCCAAGGGGTATTTTGGTGAATGCTATTGCTCCAGGATTTATCACCACAGAAATGACAAAGGGACTTGACGAAAAGACCAAGGAAGCCTACCTATCAAAAATCCCATTAAAAAGATTTGGAACTCCAGAGGATGTGGCATCTTTGGTTGCGTGGTTATCCTCAGACGAGGCCAGTTATATAACTGGCCAAGTATTCTCGGTTAATGGGGGACTGTACCTTTAAAAAAGAAAAAAACAGGAGGAATAAATGTCTGAACTACTAGAAAAAATCAAAAAAATCGTATCTGAACAATTGGATGTGGACCCAGAACAAGTAGTACCAGAAGCATCATTTGTGGATGATCTAGGGGCTGATTCCCTTGACTTAACAGAACTTATTATGGCTATGGAAGATGAATTTGATATGGAAATCGATGATGAAGAGGCCCAAAAGTTGAGGACTGTACAGGATGTTATAAACTACATAGAATCTAAAGTAAAAAAATAAAACACAAAGGGGAGCTCTCTCCCCTTTGTGTTAAAGTGTTAGTCCTCAACCCAAGATTCAGAAAGAGGTTAGGTTATGAACAATATAAGAGTTGTAGTAACTGGAGTATCTGCAATTACCCCTTTAGGACGCAATGTGGATATATCGTGGCAGAGACTAATAAACGGTGAATCTGGAATCTCTTACATATCCAGGTTTGATTGTTCCAAATATGAGACAAAAATCGCTGGTGAAATAAAAGATTTCAACCCTGAACAATTCATTCCCAAAAAACAAATAAAGAGAATGGATAGATTTAATCAATATGCCGTTGCTGCTGCCAAAATGCTCCTCAAAGACGCCAACTTTCTGGTTGATGATCATAACTCCAGTGATATTGGGATAGTATTGGGTTGTGGACTAGGAGGAATCGAAACAATCGAAGAATTTCACGAAAAACTTTTAAGAAAAGGCCCTTCAAGGGTATCCCCATTTTACATTCCAAAGCTCATTGCCAATATTGCTGCAGGACAGATTGCTATATTTACCAAGGCCAAGGGCCCAAATATGGTCACCACATCTGCATGTGCCTCTGGATGTCACAGCATAGGATATGCATTTTCTGACATCAAACTTGGCAGGGCAAAGGCCATGATATGTGGAGGAGTTGAATCTACTATAACACCCATGGCCCTGTCAGGGTTTAATGCCATGAGGGCGCTGTCTACAAGAAATGATGAACCCCAAAAGGCCTCAAGACCTTTTGATAGGGACAGGGATGGATTTGTAATGTCTGAAGGGTGCGGACTGTTGTTACTTGAAGAGTTAGAACACGCAAAGGCAAGGGGTGCAAAAATATATGCAGAAGTAGTTGGTTTTGGGGCTTCTGCAGATGCATATCATATAACTGCACCAGATGAGAGTGGAGAGGGAATGGCCCTTGCCATGAGAGCAGCCCTAAAAGAAGCAAGGGTAGCGCCCACAGAAATAGATCACATAAATGCCCATGGTACTTCTACCCCATTAAATGACATATGCGAAACAAGGGCCATAAAAAAAGTCTTTGGTAAACACGCATATAACATAGCCATAACAGCAAATAAATCAATGATTGGCCATATGCTTGGGGCAGCGGGTGGTGCAGAGTCTGTGTTTAGTGTGCTAACCATTTGCAATGAAAAAATACCACCTACAATCAATCTGGAACACCCAGATCCTGAATGTGATTTAGATTATGTTCCTGAAGGAGCTAGGGATAAAAAAATTAATTATGTCCTGTGTAATTCTTTTGGTTTTGGAGGTACAAACGCCTGCATTTTGTTCAAAAGATATGAAGATTAACTGAAATGAAAGAGAAAAGGATTGAATGGAAGATATATTTTGCAAAAATTGCCAGATTGGTATCTGAAAGGTCCACATGTATCCGGAGAAAGGTGGGAGCAGTAGCCGTTAAAGACAAAAGAATCCTGGCAACAGGATATAATGGAGCCCCATCAGGGATACAGCACTGTCTGGATATTGGATGTCTCAGAAAAAAGTTAAAAGTGCCTTCTGGTGAAAGACACGAGCTTTGTAGAGGCCTCCATGCTGAGCAAAATGTTATAATTCAAGCGGCAGTTCATGGGGTATCTCTTCTGGGGTGTGATATCTTTTGTACCCATCTACCCTGCCTAATCTGCACTAAAATGTTAATAAACTGTGGTGTAAAAAATATCTATTATCTTGAAGGTTATCCAGATGAGCTATCAAAGGATATGCTAAAGGAAGCTGGAATCACATTACATAAAGTTGACTTGGTCTAAAACAAAATTACCTCCCTTTATTCCCCTAAATAAATTAAGGTGTGAATTGATGAATCAACAAATTAAAGACACAAAAAAAAATAAATTCATGGAACTTGCAATATCACTGGCCAAAAAAGGTCTTGGATATACTGCTCCAAATCCATGTGTTGGTGCGGTGATAACAAAAGGGGAACACATATTAGGACAAGGGTATCACAAAAGATTCGGGGAGGACCATGCTGAAGTTGCAGCGATCAAAGACGCAATTGCAAGGGGTCATAATTTGGAGGGATCAACCCTATGGGTTACCTTAGAGCCGTGCAACCATTATGGAAAAACTCCACCATGTACAAAAGCCATTTTGGAACACAAAATAAAAAGAGTAAATATTGGCACCTTGGATCCAAACCCAAATGTGAAAGGTGGAGGTGCAGAGTTTTTAAGATCAAAGGGAGTCTTAGTGGACGTTGGATTTAACCATTTTGAATGTAAGAGATTAATTCAGGATTTTATAACATGGAACACAAAAAAAAGGCCATACATCTTCCTTAAACTGGCGCAGAGCCTTGATGGAAAGATTGCAACCAAAGAAGGTGACTCAAAATGGATTAGTTGTGAAAAATCCAGGGAATTTGTGCATAAATTAAGGGCAAAAGTAGATTGTATCCTTGTTGGGGGCAATACCTTTTTCAATGACAATCCCAGGCTAACTCCCAGAACTAAAGAACCAATTAAAAAAGACCCTCTAGCAGCTATTTTAACATCCCGACTACCTGATCCCCAATCTGACTTTTATTTGATCAAGTCAAGACCAGAAAAAACTGTTTTTATTACTACATGTTTTGATCAAAAGAAGATAAATGTGCTTATGGGGAAAGGAATCAAAATAATTAATACTGAAAAGAAAAATGATTCAGTAGATCTTAAAGAAACAACGGAAAAATTGTTTTCTGAACTCAATTGCTATTATGTTTTGTGTGAAGGTGGAGGAAAACTTGCAGAGAGTTTAATTAAGGCTCATCTTGTTGATGAAATTTTTTTATTTGTAGCACCACTTATTTTAGGGGATGATGGTGCTAGATCTTCTTTTTCTGGAAACAGGGTCTCAAAGATAAGAGACAGTCACAAATTTGAGGTTGTAAATCTAAAAAAAATGGAAAGGGATATCTTAGTCCATTTAATTCCAAAAGGAGAAAACTAGGTGTTTACAGGTCTGGTTCAGTCCATTGGAAGCATAGTGAGAACAGAGCCTCTAGGGAAAGATTTAAGAATGGCTATTTTACCTGATCCCATTTTTAAAGATATGGAAATTGGAGAAAGTATAGCAGTAAATGGGGCGTGTCTTACTGTTGAGAAGTTGGAAAATAACATATTCTCTGTATATGCTTCCAATGAAACACTAAATAGAACCAACCTAAGAAATATCTCAAGTGGTACCAAGGTCAATTTAGAAAGGGCCCTTAGATTGGGGGACCGCCTTGGAGGCCACCTAGTATCAGGCCATGTTGATTGCTTATCTATTATTAGAGCAATAAAACAAGTTGGAGAGTCCACAAAATATGTTTTAAACTTTCCAGAAGAATTCTCTAAATATGTGGTGGAAAAGGGATCCATTGCATTGGATGGCATCAGTTTGACCATAAATAGATGTGGGCCAAATTTTGTAGAAATAAATATAATTCCAGAAACCAAGCTCAAGACCACTATTTCACAGTGGAAAATAGGAACCCATGTGAATACTGAGTTTGACATTGTAGGAAAATATATAGAGAAAATGGTCTCACCGTGGGAAGGAAAAGGAGGAAATAAAACCCAGGGCCAAGCTCAGTCTGGATTGACTATTGATTTTTTAAGGAAACATGGATTTTGATTTGCATTTTCGTATCAAGTCTGTAAAAGTCTGGAAAAGTAATTCTTAACATCAAAATTCTTTTATAAGGACATATAACCATGAATAAAAACCACGAAGAACAGTCAGTAATATGTAGTACAGAAGAAGCCATAAATGAGATAAGAAAGGGCAAGATGATAATTTTGGTAGACGACGAAGACAGAGAAAACGAGGGAGATCTAACCATTGCTGCGGAAAAGGTGACCCCTCAGGCCATTAATTTTATGGCAAGATATGGACGGGGACTTATTTGCCTGGCCATGGCCCCTGAATTGGTGGATAAATTAAAGTTAGACCTCCAACCAAGGAGAAACGAATCGCGCTTTGGCACAGCCTTTACAGTATCAATTGAAGCAGCAAGAGGCGTTACCACTGGAATCTCAGCCTATGATAGGGCCACCACTATTCTAACAGCCGTTAAGGACGATGTGACCCCAGAGGACATATCCACACCAGGTCATGTATTTCCATTAAGGGCGAGAAAAGGAGGAGTGTTGGTAAGGGCGGGACAAACAGAAGGAAGCGTGGACCTCTGCCGCTTAGCAGGCCTAAAGCCTGCTGCAGTTATCTGTGAGATTATGAGGGATGACGGTAATATGGCCAGGATGCCCGATCTAATAGAGTTTGCCAAAAAACACAATTTAAAGATAGCAACAATTGAAGACCTAATTAGATACCGCTCAAAGTTTGACTCACTTGTAAGAAGGATTGGCGAGGCAAAACTTCCTACAAAATTTGGTGAATTTAAGGCCATTGCCTATGAAAGCGATATTGACGACTATGTACACCTGGCCCTTGTAAAAGGGGAAATAGAGGAAGACGAGCCAGTGTTGGTAAGGGTCCACAGTCAATGTTTAACAGGAGATGTATTTGGTTCCCTTCGCTGTGATTGTGGCCCCCAACTACATAAGGCAATGCAGATGATAGCCCAGGAAGGTAAAGGGGTGCTCCTTTACATGAGGCAGGAAGGAAGGGGCATTGGACTTGGGAATAAAATTAAGGCTTACCAGTTACAAGACCATGGAAAAGACACAGTTGAAGCCAATTTAATCCTTGGATTTAAGCCAGATTTAAGGGACTATGGTATAGGCGCTCAAATCCTTGTTGACCTTGGTGTGACAAAAATGAGACTGCTCACCAACAATCCCAAAAAAATAGTTGGACTGGAAGGACACGGTCTAGAAGTTGTGGAAAGGGTGCCAATTGTGGGACCTGTGTGTGATGAGAACATTAATTATCTCAAGACTAAAAAGGAAAAAATGGGTCATATGTTGGATGATATATGTTAAATAAAACACCTTAGAATATTACATAGAAAATAAAACATTGAATGTTTTTTGTGGGGGTAAAATGGATAAAATAAAGGTTATTGAAGGGAAGTTAATAGGTAAGGGATTAAAGTTTGCACTTGTTGCAAGCAGATTTAATGATTTTATTGTGTCAAGGCTGGTTAGTGGTGCAATAGATTTTTTGGTGAGACATGGAGTAGACAAAGAAGACATTACTCTTGTGAAAGTGCCAGGTGCATTTGAAATGCCAATGGTGGCAAAAAAGATAGCTATGTCAAAAAAGGTAGATGGGATTATCTGTCTTGGAGCAGTAATAAGGGGCGCAACTCCACATTTTGACTTTGTTGCGGCTGAAGCTGCCAAGGGCATTGCACATGTAGCCCTAGAAGCTGAACTCCCTGTTACTTTTGGAGTTCTTACAACTGACACCTTGGAGCAGGCAATTGAGCGTGCAGGTAGCAAGGCTGGGAACAAAGGGGCAGAGGCTGCCCAGGCTGCACTGGAAAGTGTTCAAATTTTAAAAAACTTAAACGAAAACCTATAAATGGCCTAGAGTAGGTATTGGAAAAAATAGAGAGCAAGATTTAAAAGAATAGGTGAAACCCAACTCGCGGAACATAAATGTGTTGAGGATATAAACAAGAGGTTGAACATTCAACATTAAACGTTGAACATAAAAAGAAAACATTACATGAAAAACCACAAAAAAAGCAAAATGGGGCCACGGAGACTCGGAAGACAAATGGCCTTTCAGGTGTTATACAGTGCAAATTTTTTGCAGGAAGATAATGTTGATAAATATTTAAACATGGTGGATCATTTTGGGTCAGACCAAGACCAAAAGTTAGGGGAAAAGGCACTGGAATTTGCCAAGGATCTTATTAAGGGTACCCTTGCCCACATAGAAGAGTTAGACAATACAATACAGTCACATTCAAAAAATTGGAGATTAAACAGGATTGCCAAGGTGGAACTTACAATCCTAAGACTCTCCATCTATGAGATGTTTCATAGAGACGACGTGCCACCTAAGGTTGCGATTAATGAGGCCGTTGAGCTAGCCAAGGCCTTTGGAGATGAAAACTCAAAAAAATTTATAAATGGGATATTAGACGCAGTTGCAAAGACCCTTGAAAAAAATCTTCAAAATCTCGAGGAGACTAATAATGGACAAATACGTGCCTGAACAAATTGAAAAAAAGTGGCAGGGAATCTGGAACAACAATAGGTATTTTAATGTAACACACAGATCTCATAAGCCAAAATATTATGTCCTTGAGATGTTTCCTTATCCTTCAGGTAAAATACACATGGGACACGTGAGGGTTTATACCATTGGAGACTGCATAGCCAGATATAAGTGGATGAGGGGCTACAATGTCCTCCATCCCATGGGATGGGATGCATTTGGTCTGCCAGCTGAAAATGCGGCTGTTAGACACGGGATCCATCCAGCTAAATGGACTTTTTCAAACATTGAAGAGATGAAGTCCCAGTTAAAAAGACTTGGTTATTCCTTTGATTGGGATAGGGAACTTACCACTTGCACGCCAGAATACTATAAATGGGAACAGCTTTTCTTTATCCAACTCTACAAAAAAGGACTGGTATATAGGAAAAAAGCTCCAGTAAACTGGTGTCCGTCATGCCACACAGTACTTGCAAATGAACAGGTTGAGGAGGGTCTCTGCTGGAGGTGTTCATCTGTTGTGGAACAAAAAGAACTGTCCCAATGGTTTCTAAAAATAACTGACTACGCAGAGGAACTCCTAAACGACTTGAAAAAATTAGAAGGAGGATGGCCTGATAGGGTATTGACCATGCAGAGAAACTGGATAGGGAAAAGCGTTGGAGCAGAAATTGATTTTGAAGTGGAGGGATTAGATAAAAAGATAAAAGTGTTTACCACAAGACCAGACACATTATTTGGTGCAACATTTATGAGCCTTGCCCCTGAACATCCCATTATTACAGAGCTTATGGAAGGATCTGATAAAAAAGGAGAAATCTTAGCATTTATTGAAAAAATAAAAAGCATAGACAAAAAGAAGAGGAGTGCAGAGGACTTTGAGAAAGAGGGGGTATTTACTGGCAGATATTGCATAAATCCTGTGACTCAGGAGAAGATGCCCATATTTGTGGCAAACTTTGTGCTCATGAATTATGGTACTGGGGCAGTTATGGCAGTGCCAGCCCATGATCAGAGAGACTTTGAGTTTGCAAAAAAATACAATCAAAAAATAAAGGTAGTAATTTCTCCAAAAGATAGGGAACTAAAATCAGAAGACTTAGAGGCTGCGTACACAGGTGAGGGATATCTAGTAAATTCAGGTAATTTTACAGGGTTGTTCAATGAGGAGGCCAAACAAAAAATAGTGGAATATCTTCAAACTAAGGGAATAGCAAAAAAGAGTGTAAATTACAGGATCAGGGACTGGAATATCTCCAGACAGAGGTATTGGGGGACTCCTATTCCAATAATCTATTGTGACAAGTGCGGGATACAACTGGTCCCAGAACAAGACCTCCCGGTGGTATTGCCACTTAACATAAAGACACATCCAGATGGAAGGTCTCCTCTTCCTGACTCAGAAGAATTTGTAAAAACCACCTGTCCTAAATGTGGCTCATTGGCAAGGAGAGAAACCGACACAATGGACACCTTTGTGGAGTCAAGCTGGTATTTTGCCAGATATACAGATGCCAAGATAGATTCAGCCCCTTTTAATAAGGAGGCGCTCAAATATTGGATGCCTGTGGATCAATACATTGGTGGAATAGAACATGCCATTTTACACCTTTTGTATTCAAGGTTCTTTGTAAAAGCATTGAGGGACCTTGGATATTTTGACTATGATGAACCCTTTGAAAGGCTACTTGCCCAGGGAATGGTACTAAAAGATGGCGCAAAAATGAGCAAATCAAAGGGCAATGTGGTTGATCCAAACCACATGTTAGAAAAATATGGTGCAGATACCACAAGGCTGTTTATTCTTTTTGCTGCTCCACCAGAAAAAGAACTTGAGTGGAGCGATTCTGGTATTGAAGGGGCACATAGGTTCTTACATAGATTATGGACATTATCAAACAAACTAAAAGACAGACTGATGCCAATTGGACCAGCTGCCAGGATAACAGACGAACTTTCAAGGGAAGCCAGGGACCTCAGATACAAAGAGCACATTACCTTAAAAAAGATAACCAGCGACTTAGAAGAGAAGTATCAATTTAATACAGCCATTGCCTCAATAATGGAACTGGTAAATGAAATTCAAGACAAAATGAATAAACTTGGCGCAGAAGAGGGAGATAAAAAGGCTCTATCTTCTGCATTCTCAACAGTTTTAATCACCCTATATCCCATGGCTCCACACATATGTGAAGAATTATGGGAACAAATGGGATATACCACCCATCTGGCAAAATGTTCATGGCCAACAGTGGATGAAAATGCCCTTAAAAGGGACGAATTATTGGTAGTAGTTCAAGTCAACGGTAAGCTGAGGGCCAGGATTAAGGTACCATCAAATGCATCAAAAGAGAAAATCCAAAAATTGGCCATTGAAAATGAAAATGTAAAAAAACATATTGGAGACAAAGAGATAAAAAAAATAATCATAATCCCCGGAAAATTAGTAAATGTGGTTATTTAAAATTAATATAAAAATTTTTTTTGTGGCATTGTTGATCTTACTAAACATGGGATGTGGATATCACTTCATGTCCACATCCCCTATAATTTTTCCAGAACACATTAAATCTATACACATCTTAAAAATTAACAATCCAACAACTGACCCTAGGTTGCCAACAGAAATCAGGACAAAGTTAATAGAAGAATTTTCAAAAAGGTCACCCAATATAAAATATGTAAATAGTGAAGATGCAGAAGGTAAATTAGCAATAGACATAGTTGATTATTCATTGCAAACAGATGTAGAAAATGTGGAAGAACAAACATTAAAATCCAATCTATGTATGACCATTAGAAGTTATCTTTATAAACAGGACAAACTTATCTGGGACTCCAGAAATATTTCACAGTGTGAATCTGTCTCAAACAATGCTTCTGATACTGAAATAAAAAATACAAAGGCAAAGGTTATAAAAGATATAATAATAAAACTCTCCATGTTGCTTTCAAATAATTTTTAAAATTTCCAAAAACTGTAATAACTATAACTACCTGGTATTAAAATATTAAACTTTAATACGTCAATTCTAAATTTTGAATATAAAAACTACCATGAGACCTGGATATTTTTTTTGTATATGCCCAGACTTTGAAGTTACTTATGAGTTTATTGACTCTACCCTGAATAGGTTCCCTGGTAAATGGGAACAGAAGATAATATGGGGAGATGAGAACGTAACCACCCCTTTTTTTGAATATCTAATGACATCCCCCCTAACAAATGTAAATTTGGCTGTAATCTTAAGACATGCAGAAAAACTTCCCCAGAATTTTTGGGATAAGTTGTCAAATTTTTTAAATAGATTCAATCCCCAAGTATGTCCATTTATATGTATTGAATCTCAGTGGAATAGGGGAAGTCCACCTAATTTAAAATTTTTAAAAAATAAAAAATACTACAAATTTGCCCAGAAGAAAAAATGGATATTTATGCACCAGGGGGTAAGTAATGATTTTATACTTAGTTATTTAAAAAAATGGTCAACAGCACATGGAATCACCCTGTCTAAGGATGTGATATTTGCGCTAATGGAAATCCTGCCAGGAAATCAGAATAAAAACGAGCTTGGTTTGTCTGCTATAAAAAACGAGTTACAGAAACTCGTGGCTTTAAATAAAAAACAAATTGAATTAAAAGACCTAAGTGTAATATCTCCGTCCTTTGAATTCAATGTATTTGATTTGATAAATTCCATAGAGGGGATTTCAAATAGAAAGAAGGTGTGGTCTATTATTTTAAAGAACAGTATTAATTCTCAGGGTGATATCATCCCAATAATCAAATTGTTACTCAGGGAAGCAAAAATGCTGTGGCAACTACTTAAAGGGGAGCCTGTTTTTTTGCCATATTCAGTCAAAGGGAAAAAGATGAGTCTTGCAAATAAGCTGGGTGAGAAAAAAATTATTGATATGTATAACGTGGTCCTAAATGCTGAGTTGAATTTAAAGACCTCAAATACAAATCCCAAAATAGTTTTGGAAAACTTAGTAGCAACACTTCAAAATTTTTTCTAAGATAATTCATTTATGAAGGGAAATGTAAAGTCGCCACCACATTACATAGGTCACAGAAGGAGGCTAAAACAAAAATTCATAAAACAACCCAATACTTTTCTGGATTACGAACTACTTGAGCTATTTTTAAGTTATGGGCTCCCACGTAAGGACACAAAACCATTAGCCAAAAAACTTTTACAAAAATTTAATAACTTAAAAGGGGTAATCTTTGCTCCAGATCATGAACTTATAGACATTGATGGCATATCCAGTGGAATTTTGACCTTTATAAAGGTTGTCAGAGAACTTATAGCTAGAATTGATGAACAGGGTTTAAAAGATACTGAAGCCATAAAGAATCCGCAAGAGGTATTTTTACATTTTAAGCATAAATTCGGAATATTGGAAAAAGAACACTTTTTTGCATTGCTACTCAACAGTAAAAATAAAATAATATCAATAGAAGAAATAGCACAGGGAACAGTTAATTACTTAAACCTATACCCAAGAGAACTAATTGAAGTAGTACTGAAGAAAAGGGCCGTGGGAGTAATCTTTGTACACAACCACCCAGGTGGTGATTGTAGTCCTTCCCCAGAAGACATAGAAATCACAAAAAAGCTTGGAAGATTACTAAAAGAGATAGAGGTAAATTTACTGGATCATTTGATCATGTCAAAAGACAGTTATTTTAGTTTTAAGGAAAACAATATAATTTAAGAGAATTTTAGTTGCCCTTTTAAAAATTGACATTATATTAATGGTAAATTAACCAAAAGAACTTACATTAATTTTTTTGAAAATAATAGAGGAGAAAATAGATGAGTGAGAAAAACGGAGTTACTCAAAATCCCATTCATTTAAATGACCAGGGAAGTGGCTCTCAAGGAGAAAATCCCAAAAATCCACCAGAAGGTCAACCATCCATGGAGATCCCAACAAGATTACCTCTTCTTGCAGTAAGGGATATTGTTGTATTTAATTATATGATAATTCCCCTCTTTGTGGGAAGGGAGAAATCAATTAAGGCAATTGAGTCTGCAATAAACGAAAATCAGAGATATATCTTTATCGCCACCCAAAAGGACGAAAAAGTAGAAGATCCAAAGATAGAAGACGTATATGAAATTGGGACCATTGCCATAATAATGAGAATGTTAAAAATGCCCGACGGCAAATTAAAAATTTTGGTACAAGGTCTATCCAGGGCAAAAATAAAACAATCTGTCCAGGAAAGTCCCTTTCACATGGTAGAAGTTGAGGTGATACAGGAACAACCTGTAACAGATTACAGTGCCCAGGTAGAGGCTCAAATGAGAACTGCAAGGGAGCAGAGCGAAAAGATCATATCCCTACGGGGAATGGATCCCACAGAAATGATGGCCATATTAAACAGCATAGAAGATCCAGGAAGATTAGCTGATTTAATTGCCTCAAATTTAAGGATGCCCACAGAGATTGCCCAATCTATTCTTGAATGTTTAGACCCTGTAAAAAGGCTAGAGCTGGTTAATAAGCAACTTATGAAAGAAGTGGAAGTTGCCATCTTACAAAATAAAATCCAGGCAATGGCCAAGGAGGGAATGGACAAGGCCCAGAGGGAATTTTTCTTGAGGGAACAACTCAAGGCCATAAAATCTGAGCTTGGAGAAGACGATTCAGAAGAGGAAGAGTTTGAGGAGCTTAGGCAGGCCATAGAAAAATCTGGAATGCCCAAAGATGTAAAAAAAGAGGCCTTAAAACAGTTAAATAGATTGGAAAATATGCATCCAGACTCGTCAGAGGCCACAGTAATTCGCACCTATCTGGACTGGCTCATAGAGCTCCCGTGGAAAAAGGTGTCTAAAGACGAATTAGATATAAAAAAGGCCAAAAAGATATTAGACGAAGACCACTACGACTTAAAACAGGTAAAAGAAAGGATTTTAGAATACCTATCTGTTAGAAAATTAAATCCCAAAATGAAGGGTCCTATTTTGTGTTTTGTTGGACCACCTGGAGTTGGCAAGACTTCACTGGGTAAATCCATTGCCAGGAGTTTAAAGAGAAAGTTTGTACGGATGTCCCTTGGAGGTATGAGGGATGAAGCAGAAATAAGGGGACATAGGAGGACTTATATTGGGGCAATGCCAGGCAGAATAATCCAGGGGATAAAAGAGGCTGGTACAAAAAATCCTGTATTTATGTTAGATGAAATTGACAAGGTTGGTACAGACTTTAGGGGAGACCCCTCTTCTGCCCTACTTGAAGTGTTAGATCCAGAACAAAACCACTCTTTTACTGACCACTATCTCAATGTTCCCTTTGATCTATCAAAGGTAATGTTTATTTGCACCGCTAATATGCTTGATACAATACCTCCTGCACTTTTAGATAGAATGGAGGTTATAAGGATACCAGGATACACGGAACAAGAAAAAATAAGGATAGCCAAACAATATTTGATCCCAAAGCAATTAAAAGAACATGGCCTAAAAGATAATATAATTGCCTTTAACGAAGATGCCCTTAAAGTAATAATCAAAAACTACACCAGGGAAGCTGGACTGAGAAATTTAGAGAGACAAATTGCTACGATTTGTAGAAAAGTGGCAAGGAAGATAGCAGAAGGAACAAAGCAGAAAAAATTCTTAATACTTCCTACAAATGTTCATAAGTACCTTGGAGCTCCAAAATATCTAGAGGAAGAGAGGGAAAAGGAACTTCCAGCTGGAGTTGCCCTTGGACTTGCATGGACCCCATCGGGCGGTGAAATTCTTCATATAGAAGTATTGACAATGCCAGGCAAGGGTAAGTTAATCCTCACGGGACAGTTGGGAGATGTAATGAAAGAGAGTGCCCAGGCCGCCTTGAGCTATGCAAGATCCAGGGCTGGAATTTTAAATCTATCCCAGGATTTCGCAGAAAAAAAGGACATCCATATCCATGTTCCAGCAGGAGCAATACCAAAAGACGGACCATCAGCAGGTATAACTTTAGTGATGGCACTTTTATCCGCTCTAACTAACATCCCTTTAAGTAATGAAATAGCCATGACTGGGGAAATCACTTTAAGGGGCAGGATCTTGCCTGTTGGGGGAATTAAAGAAAAGATCCTAGCTGCAGTGGCAGCAGGGATAAAAAAGGTCATATTGCCAAAACAAAACATCAAAGACCTTGAAGAAATCCCAAAAGACCTCACAAAAAAAATTGAGATTGTTCCAGTGGAGCATATTGATGAGGTCTGGGATATGGTAAAAAAAGAAAACGGACAGGTAAAAGAAAATGGACAACAAAAAAGTTAAGGTACTTGTACTAACTGGTTATGGAACTAATTGTGATAGAGAAAGTGGATATGCAGCTCAAATAGCAGGAGCTGATGAAGTAATAATTTCTCATTTCTCTGAAATTGTTCAGGAAAGAGTAAAAATAGAAGATTACAATTTTCTTATATTTCCAGGTGGTTTTTTAGATGGGGATCATTTGGGAGCTGCACAGGCTGCCGCAATAAGGATTAGATACTCAAAAACAAAATCAGGGCTATCTATCCTTAATCAAATAAAAAAAGTCCACGAGGATGGTGGTATCATCCTTGGAATATGTAATGGTTTTCAACTGTTGACAAAGCTGGGACTCCTTCCTGCATCAGAGAATAACTATTTCCAAAGGCAAGTGAGCTTGAGTTATAATGATTCTGCGAGGTTTGAAGATAGATGGGTTTATTTAAAGGTAAACCCACAGTGCAATTGTGTATTTTTAAAGAACATAGACTCCATGTACTTGCCTATAAGACATGGAGAGGGAAAGGTTGTTCCAAAAAATGATGAAATATTAAAAAAACTGGAGAGACAAAACCTCATTGCGCTCCAATATACTGATGAAAAAGGAGGGGTAACTTCTAAGTATCCATATAACCCAAATGGATCTCCATTGGGTATTGCTGGGCTCACAGATCCCACAGGAAGGATCTTGGGCCTTATGCCTCATCCAGAGGCATATAATCACCCAACAAATCACCCTAAATGGACGAGAACAACCACGTCGCATGAAATAACTGGAATTTCTATCTTTAGAAATGGTGTAGAATATTTAAAAAGAATGTAAAATTATGCCTGCTGGTGCCAATTTTGATTATTCCCCATATATGGAGATGGCAATAGAAGAAGCAAAGAGGGCGTATATGGAAGATGAGGTGCCAGTTGGGGCCCTGGTTATAGACCTAGAAGGAGATGTAATTGCCTGTGCCCATAACAATTGTATTAAAACAAATGACCCAACAGCCCATGCTGAAATCTTAGCCATAAGAAAGGCTGGGGAACTACTCTCCAACTACCGATTGACAAATTGTGTAGTTATATGCACACTAGAGCCATGTGTAATGTGCATGGGGGCCATGGTAAATGCCAGGATTCAAGGACTTGTTTTTGGTGCAAGGGACCCGAAAGCTGGAGCGTGCTACTCTAAAATTGACTTTTTCAATGAAATCAATTGGACAAACCATAGGTTTTGGATAAAAGGAGGTATTTTGTCCAATACCTGTGGAAATTTACTTAAGACCTTTTTTCAAAAAAAGAGAAAAAACAATTGGAGAGGTACCGAAGTCAGGTCATAACGGGCCCGACTCGAAATCGGGTGGGCGGTAGATGCTGCCTCGTGGGTTCGAATCCCACCCTCTCCGCCAACCAAAAAGAAAAATGAAAAAAATCGTATTATTACTTATATTCCTATTTATCTTCTCCTACCAACCAGCAATAGCGAGTGACAATTCAACAACTTCAAATAACCAAAATAAAAAAACTGTGTTAATGGAAGATACAAAAACACCTATTTGCATTGACTACACAGATACTGACAAATTGGGTAGAGTATTTGGTCTAAGATTAGAAGAAAAAATTACTACTTCCAATCTATTTACCTTGATTAAGGATAAAGGAAAATGTTTTAAAATATCCATTAAATCGAAAAAAGAGTTTAACAACACGCCCCTTTTTCGTTCTATTGTCTCTGTTGTATGGACATTTTTTTACGGAGAGGATGTACTCAGTAGTTTTTTAGACCAGGACGTCATAATCTTAGATCCAAATGCCATTGACCTTGAAGCAGATAATGTTTTAGCTCTAACAAGGAATATCCTAAAAGAGTACAACTATCTTCTACAATAATGTAGAAGCCTTTTGTCTCATTTTTTCAGATGCTAAGTCTAAAATAATCCCAATCTGCTTTATTTTTTCCAAGGACTGACCTTCCTTTATTCTACGATGTACCCATTCACATATGTACAATATCTCAGAAGAACTAAACCGCAAATTGGGATTCTTTTTTTCAATGGAAGATATAATTTCAGATCTTAGTTGCTCTCGCCTTTTTATTGATATCTCATAATTCTTTAAGGCTTCTTCCCTCTTTTTTTTCAATCCTTCCAAAATTTCCTCTCTTCTCATATCACTTTTTTCTTGAGTCAGTTTTTGTCTTTCTAAGTTGTAATTATTTATAATCTGATTCAACTGGTAATTATAGTGCATGCTCATAACTTCTTCTTTGAGATATTTATCCAACTTTAAAAATAAATTCCTGTCTGCTGATATGGAGGTTAACACCTTGGATAAATCTTCCACATATTGGGACAACAATAATAAAAGGGCCTTAATTTCTTCTTTATTTAATTCCCGTTCAATGGGCTTGCCATTTTTTACAAAGACTTTGGTGGTTTCCTGGGCACTCTCCATTAACTCTCCAATAAATTCATCAATAAAGTGTTCGTATTGTGCCTTTAGAAGATCTGGATCCATTATATTTTGCAAAATTTTTTTCCTGGCTTTTTCAAGGGATGATGCCTCTACTTTAAAGCCTATTAATTCCAGTCCATATCTCGCATTTAAGGATTTTAAAGAAATATTTAATTTGGGCTCACTACTGGGGTTATCCTTGGATAGTGGGGGCTCATAGACATTTAAAATAAACTCAACTAGATCCTCAATAAAATATGGAGTTATTACATATTTATTTATCCACCTCTTTAAACTGGTCCCCCCTTGGGGCTCCACCTTTTTTGTTGCTTCTTCCTCTTTGTTGGAGGAGATTTCCCCGCTTTTTTTGGTTATCTCTGCAAGCAGGTCCTTTTTAAAGATCTTACCCTTTTCCTCCACAGAATTGCCTTGTTTAGTATTACTAGAGCTATTTTGGGAAGTAATGGCAACTCTATTTACCTCTTTTAATTTGGAGCTCTGCTTAAATAAATAACCACCTAAAAATCCAGCTACAATTCCTATAAGGAGTACTGAGACAATTTGGATATTCTTTTTGGCCATTTATTTTCTCCAGGGCTGATAACAGGACCCAAAAAAATTAATACTATTCAAAGCATCACCATGAAAATCTTTATAAAAAATAGTAACCAATGTAAAGTTTATTGACATTTTTTCTTGATAATTAAAAGAGTAATATTTAGAACAAGTTCCATGAATACATTAAAAGGACCATTTAAGAACCAAAAAAATATAATATTGGCCTCTGCATCCCCACGCAGACAAATGCTACTTGCACAACTTGGGATATATTTTCAGGTAATGCTAAGTAATGCAAGGGAAAAATCAGAAGGGAGCCAGCCTGATATTTTGGTTATAGAAAATGCAATGGCTAAGGCAGAGAGCATTTTAAGAAAAAAAGTTACAGGAGTTATCATTGGTGCTGACACCTCAGTGGTACTGGACGATCAAATTCTTGGGAAGCCAAAAGATATAGAAGATGCTATCTCTACTTTGAAAAAACTTATGGGTAAGTGGCATAGGGTATATACAGGGTGTGTTATAATTGATAGTAGTTCTAAAAATAGAAAGACTGAACAATTTGTGGTAAAATCTGAAGTTTTTATGGATACATTTAATGAAGATATTTTGAGGAAATATGTGGACACCATGGAACCAATGGACAAGGCTGGCAGTTATGCAATCCAAGGAGTAGGTGCTTTTCTCATAAAGGAAATAAGGGGCTCTTATTCTAACGTCATTGGCCTTCCCATAAATGAACTTGTAAAGTCTTTATTAAAAATTTCAGCCATAGGGGTATAGTATTATGGTTAAATTCAATCTAACACAGGTTGCACAGCTATTTGGTATAGGAAGAATTGAATTTGCACCTGGGACCTGGGCATCTCTTTTGACTTGTATTTTATCATACCCATTACTAAAAGCTAGTGTTTTTATAAAAATAATTCTAATAATCCTAATTGCATGGTTGGGGATATTTGCTGCAGATCATGCTGAAAAAGAATTGGGCATACAGGATCCAGGATCAGTGGTAATAGATGAGGTAGTGGGGCAGCTAATTACCCTGGCATTTATTGCCAAACCATCTTTTTTTGCTATTCTATGTGGATTTATTTTATTCAGAATACTGGATATTTTTAAACCACCCCCAATAAAACAAATAGAGGATAGATTTTCTGGTGGGTTTGGAATAATGATTGATGATATTAGTGCTGGAATTATTGGCGGAATTATATTGTGGTTAATCTTCTAACCCAAGCTTGTCAAAACTTGGGCAAAAAAAAGGGCCAAACGGCCCTTTTTTTATTTTAAGCTTGACTCAAGGTCCTTCAACATCCTCTGTACCCTTATAAGTTTGTCCCTGTTGGCGCCATTTAGGTGTTTTGAGAGATATTCTGCTTTTTGAGAAATTTCATTTAACATGTCACCATAGATCATCTTTCTGGTCTCTTCTGGTAATTTCTCAATCTTCTCCATCCTGGACTGTAAGTCACCAACTGTTTTGTCTAGGACCACCACCTGTTTTTTTACTGGATATAATTCAGTTATTTTCTTTTCCATGGTTCCAACAGTGAGCTTCATGCTAAAATAAAAAACTACCATTAACATCACTGCCATTATAGAGATGATTAGGGCAACCTTTCCCATGTCCTTTTTCACTTCTTTTAAAATTTCCTCTGGTGCTTTTTCCTTTGTATTGGCCTTAGTTTCTTTTTGCAGAATAATTACATTGTCTTTTGTCATAAAATAAACCTCCTTTTTTACCTTTTTTAATTTGTTAAACTCTGGACTGGGGCGGGAATTCTTCCTCCCCTTTTTATAAACAGATCAGAACACCCCATGTGGTTCACTTCACAAATTATAGCTTCTCCCAGGAGTCCTCCAAAATATGCCTTATCCCCTGCCTTTTTTCCTGGAACAGGAATAATCCTCACTGCTGTGGTCTTTTTGTTTATAACACCAATGGCCATTTCATCTGCAATAATAGCGGAAATGGTCTCTGCAGGCACATCTCCTGGAATGGCAATCATATCCAAACCAACAGAACAAACACAGGTCAGTGCCTCTAATTTTTCTAAGGACAAATATCCATTGGCCACGGCGTTTGCTATATTCAAATCTTCGCTAACAGGGATAAATGCACCTGATAGGCCTCCCACATGGGAGCTTGCAAATGAACCACCCTTTTTTACTGCATCATTTATAAGGGCCAATGCAGCAGTAGATCCAGGCACTCCAATACTCTTAAGCCCCAGACTCTGAAAGATCTCCCCAACGCTGTCACCAACATTTGGTGTAGGGGCAAGGGATAAATCCACTATACCAAAGGAAACTCCCAGGTTTTCAGCAACTTCCCTACCAATTATCTCCCCTACCCTGGTAACCTTGTAAGCAGTCCTCTTTATTATCTCAGAAAGCCTTCCCAAAGTCAATTTGGGGTTGTTCTCAGTAGCCCTATCAATGGCCTTTTTTACAACCCCAGGTCCACTTACACCAACATTTATCACACAATCAGGCTCGCCAGTACCCAGATACGCACCAGCCATAAAGGGTATGTCTTCTGGGATATTGGCAAATACACACAACTTGGCACAACTTATCCCATCCCTATCTGCTGATAAATCAGCAGCCCTTTTGATTGCCCTGCCCATGTCGTATACAGCATCTATATTTATACCGGCTTTAGAAGACGCCACATTAACTGAAGAACAAACTCTACCAGTCTCAGATAATGCATGAGGAATAGCCTTTATCAAGTTTCTATCTCCAGGAGTCATACCTTTTTCCACAAGTGCTGAAAATCCCCCAATAAAGTCCACCCCTACCTTCTCTGCCACTGCATCCAAGGTCTTTGCCACCAAAATCATTTCCTTCTGATCAAAACATCCCCCACAGACAGCTATTGGGCTAACAGATATCCTTTTGTTTACAATGGCTATTCCATATTTTTTCCCAATCATGTCACAAGTGGCCACAAAATTCTCAGCATGATGCATGATCTTGTCATAAACACGCCTTCTAAAGGCATCAACAGCGTGGCTAACACAATCAAAAAGACTAACGCCAAGGGTTACTGTGCGAACATCCAGGTGTTCATTTTTTACCATCTCAAGGAGTTGAAGGACCTCTGATTCACTTAACATATATTTTCTCCACTATATCCTGCATATTTCTTCAAAAATCTTTTTATGCTGCACTGTTATGTCCAGTCCAAGCTCTGTAGCTTTATGCCTTAACTTATCTGTAAATTGGCCGAGGTTGACACCTTTAGGCACATCCACTTCATAAATGGTCAAAGTTTTATTGGGAAAAGCTGGGGTCCTATTAATGAACCTTAAATTGGTAATATTTACCCCAAATTCATACATAATACAGCTAACTGCTGCAATTAAACCCACCCTATCTTCACCAATACTTACAACCACAAAAGGTTCACTAGATATTGTCTCATGGACTTCTTCTGTGTCCAATGACTTTGCATAAGCTATTATATTCTCTGAACCTAGTCCATCTATTAATACATGCTGAATATCAGTTAAAGATAACCCTTTGGCCAGGGAAACCACAAACATACCACAAAATTCACCCTGCAACACTGTTTGGGATATGTCTTCAATATTACATCCATTCTCTGCAAGAATAGATGATACTTTGCATACAATGCCTGGCCTATCCCTTCCTAAAACCGCAACCATCACCTTTTCCATAAACTTTCTCCATTACCTAAATATGGTCTGGCAACCTCTGAATCTATTAAAATCTATTTTACCTAATAAAAAAAATCAAGCATTACATATTTAAAAAAAGATTTTTTCCTATTGACAAAGATATCGATCTCGTATATTTGACACGTTTAGTAACACAAAATTTATTTTTTATCACACTTAAAATCTCAAGGAGGTTATTATCATGTTATTTAAAAGTAGTTTTAAAAAAATTATTATATTGTTATTGATTTTATTTTCTCCTTCAATATGCCTGGCACATTTTGGTACCATCATGTCTCAAAAAACCATGCTTGACCAGTCGCATAGAAAAACCAAACTCATTTTTGCGTTTCTCCATCCCTTTGAACAAAATGGAATGGACCTGGCCAAACCATCTGAGGTATGGGCTGTAAATTTAACCACAATGAAAAAAGAAAATCTTTTAACAAAAATAAAGCCCACCAAAATATTGGGTCACAGGGCCTATTTAAGTGTATTTCGTCCCAAAGCTCCTGGGGTCTATTGTATTTACATGGTACCTAAACCATATTGGGAACCAGCTGAAGACAAGTTTATAAAACACATCACCAAGACATACATTGGTGCATTTGGAGAGGAAGAAGGATGGTCAAAACCATTGGGGTTAGAAGTTGAGGTGGTTCCCATCACCAGACCTTTTGGTCTTTATGCTGGAAATGTTTTTCAAGGTAGGGTGCTAAAAAAAGGAAAACCAGTTCCAAATTGTGAAGTTGAAGTGGAATATTACAACACACATTCCAAATATAAGGCACCAAGTGAATACATGGTAACCCAGGTTGTCCTAACAGATGACAATGGTATTTTTACCTATGCTGCCCCTATTCCCGGTTGGTGGGGATTTTCAGCCCTGAGTACTGCTGATTATAAATTAAAGCATAAAGGACAGGACAAAAATGTTGAAGTTGGCGGCGTTATATGGGTGAAATTTTCTTCTCTAAAAAAGAACAAGTAGAGGACACAAAAAATGCACATATCTGAAGGAGTCCTTTCCCCCCCTATTTTGATTGCAGGAGCAGCCATTACTTTGACAGGCACCTTGATTGGGCTAAAAAAACTAAAGCCCCATCAGGTGCCCCTGATGGCTGTTTTGACATCGGCCTTTTTTGTTGCATCATTAATACACGTTCCCATTGGTCCAACCAGTGTACACCTTGTACTAAACGGGCTTGTTGGGATTTTGCTTGGCTTTGGGGCATTTCCGTCAATTTTAGTTGCCCTGCTCCTTCAAGCCCTATTCTTCCAGTTTGGAGGAATTATTGTATTGGGTGCCAATACAGCAAATATGGCTTTACCTGCAGTGATTGTCTTTTTGTTATTCAAAAAATTTTGTACTTCTAAAGAAAAGAAATTGAGAATAATTGGAGGATTTTTAAGTGGATCCTTGAGCATCCTGCTTTCAGGTATAATGGTGGCCATTTGCCTTTATTTAACAGGAAATAATTTTATTAATGCTGCTAAGACTATTTTACTTGCCCACATACCCATTATGGCAATAGAGGGAATTATTACTGCAGTTACTGTTGATTTTATTTATAGGGTAAAGCCTGAGATGCTTGATATATTTAATGATATAAATGGAGATAATGCATGAAAAAATTAATTTATTTATCAACCATTTTTATTTTTACAGCAAAAATTGCCATAGCCCATAGAATAGATGTATTCTGCTATGTTGAAAATAATAATGTAAAATGTCTTTCAAAATTTTCAACAGGTGATCCTGTAGTTTCTGGAAGGTATAAAGTATATGTAAAAGATAAGCTAATCATTCAAGGAAAAGGAGACAAAAAAGGAAATTTTGTTTTTCATATCCCGGAAAATCTAATAAAAAAACCAGAGGATATAAAAGTTGTATGTGAAGCTTCAATGGGACATAAAAATTTCTGGATAGTAAAAAAAGATGAATATTCATCAAATATAGAAGAAGATGATAATACATTTGATGAAACAGATACAGGGGACGAGGTCATATCCTCAAAATATGAAACTTCTTCTTGTGATTATAAAAAAATGGAAAAAATGTTTAAAATCATTCTCTCAAAGGAACTTGTCCCTATCAAAAGGGACATTGCTGAGCTCAAAGAACCCAAAATAGATTTTAGAGATATCTTAGGTGGCATTGGATATATATTTGGTATTATGGGGATAATTTTATATTTTAAGTCAAGGGATTAGCTGGAGCTATGTTTGAAGAAGAATTTAGTCTTGGAAGTTCAATCTTTCATAGGGCAGATCCAAGGATAAAAAGTATACTGGGATTTTTAATAATTCTTGGAATAGTCCTTACTAATAATATAACTATATGTAGTGGATTTTTTATCTCATCGTGTGTATTTGTAATTATTGCAAACCTCTCTATTTTTAAAGTAATTAAAAGGCTAGTAATAGTTAATTCTTTTGTGCTCTTTCTGTGGTTTTTCTTACCATTCTCGACCCCAGGCAGGGAATTAGTAAACATATATGGGTTAGAGGTTACATATGAAGGGCTGATTCAGACAATTTTGATCACCCTAAAAGCCAATAGTGCAGTATTAGTTGTCATGAGTTTTATAAACACTACTCCAATACCCATCTTAGGACATGGACTATCCAAGCTAAAACTTCCAGCAAAATTTGTATTGTTGTTCCTTTTAAGCTATAGGTATATTGGTGTTATATTTGAGGAATTCACAAGAATGATGAATGCTGCAAGGGTTAGAAATTTTAATCCCAGGACAAATCTACACACCTATAAGACTTTTTCCTACATGTTGGCAATGGTACTCATAAAGAGTTATGAAAGGGGAAAGAGGGTATACAATGCAATGATGCTAAGGGGATTTAATGGGAAATTCTATTCCTTACAAGAATTAAAACTATCTAAATACGATCTGATGGTTGCATATCTCTCCTTTTTTCTTGTTGTAATGTCTGTTTTTAGTTATTATATTACGGACTTGATTGCTTCACTTAGTTGAGTTGGAAAAAAATTTAGCAAATTAAAAAAATCAAACAAAATTACATCTAACACATTTTAGTTAGACTTCTTTTTTAGGCAAAAAAGAAGAAAAGGTATTATAACGTGACGCCCATATTAGAATTACAAGACATCTATTTTAAATATCCTTGTTCTACAAAATACGTATTAAATGGGTTAAATTTTAAAGTAGAAAAAAATCAAAGAATTGGAATAATTGGAGCCAATGGAGAAGGAAAAACCACTTTTTTACACCTATGTGTTGGACTGATTATGCCCCAAAAAGGAACTATCATCTTTAGGGGAGAACAAATAAAAAATATAAAAGAGTTCTCAAGGGTAAGAAAAGAAATTGGTCTGGTTTTTCAAAATCCAGACGATCAACTTTTTTCTCCAACTGTGCTTGAAGACGTGGCCTTTGGACCTCTTAACCTGGGACTATCTCCCAAAGATGCCAAAAAAAAGGCACTATGGGCACTTGACATAGTAGGACTTGCAGGAAAGGAAAACAGGATCACTACCAAGCTTTCTGGTGGTGAAAAAAAATTGCTCTCCCTGGCTACTATTATTGCAATGGAACCTAAGTTAATCTTACTGGATGAACCAACAACTGGACTGGCTCCTGAAACAAGAGAAACCATAATAAGTCTTATAAATGAGCTACCCATGGATTTCATTATAGTTTCCCATGATTGGGACTTCTTATACAAGACCACAAGCACCCTCTACCTCATGGATAATGGAAGACTAATACAAACAGAGAGATCGGTCCTCCACCAACACTTCCACGCACACCCCTATGGCCACGCCCCCCATAAACATCCAGATAAAAAAATGGCTTAATTATTTACCTGGCCAATAGGCCATTTTCTCCTGGAAAGAGAGGTATCTAACTACCTTTGCTGGAGCTCCAGCAACAACACTCATCTCAGGTACAGAATCAAGAACCACAGAATTTGCTCCAATAAGTACATAACTACCAATGGACAAATCACCAAGTATTTTTGCTCCAGGTCCAATAAATACACAATTTCCTATCCTAGGTACGTCAAATGCATCCAGATTACATCCAATAACAACGTGTGCGCCAATTACCACATTGTCTCCAATAACTGCCCTGGGATGGATTATAGCACCAAGTCCATTATGAGAAAAAACCACTGATTTACCTATTTGAGCCTGATAATGTATATCCGCTGAATAGATTATTCTAATAATGAATCCTATTAGATCTGGTATGAACAATATCTTTTTTTTCCACAGGATGTGACTGAGCCTATGGAGCCAAATAATCGGACCCATGGGTTATACCTATTTTTTATTGGGTTGTGTCACTTGTCCTTGCACCAGGAGAGTGCAAGGTGCTCAGCACATTTTGTCCCTTTTCTGTCCTTTTCCATGCTTCAAAAAGCTGCATCCATTCTTTAAAATCAAAGACCTTCTCGTCTAGCTGGTCTTCATGGGCTGAAACCCATAGGTGAAAAACAGATACCTCTATTTCAAAGGACTTGCTATTCAAAACACTGGGAACCATGGCAGGAGGAAATTTTTTTCCTTCAAGTTTTCTCAAGATAAAATTTGTTACTGCCTTTTGAGAAGTCTCTGGAGTAATTTTTTTATTATTAAGCTCTTTTGCGAGCTCAAAGAGGATGTCATACTCTTGTTCTATGTGTTCCATGACTTCTTCAGGGACCTTTAAAATCACTGTATTGGGATCACTCCCTTGAGATGCAAAATAAAAACGAAGCCACATTTCAAACTTTATCACATCAGTAATTTCTTTTAATGCATATTTATACTTATTGTCCTTCATGTAGTCTCCATAATTTTGTTATTAAACTGTTCTAAAAAATCCCACAACTTTACCAACTAACTCAAACCTATTGTACTCAAGACAAAGAGTGGGATACGTACCATTATCTGAAATCAAAATCAAACCAATTTCCCCCACCCCTATCCTGCGAACCAGAAATACAGAATCTATATCTCCTGACCATTTAAATACAAACACATCTCCAACTTCTATTTTTTTTGTCTTATCAACTATCAAAATATCCCCTGGATAAAAAGTAGGGATCATGCTATTATCAGCCAATTTAAAATAAAAATATTCTTCACCAATATCCAGGGGTAACTGTAAATTTTGAGGAATATCAATAGAGATTTCCTCACTGTTTAAGGTCTTAACGTCAGCACTGCTAACTATTGGAGACAACCTTATTTTCTTTAAACCTGTGGGAATATCGTTGAATGGATAACCCCTGCCAGTTATTAAATAGGTTGGATTTAGATTGTATTTTTCTGCTATAAGGTGTATCCATTTATAGGGTACGCTATTTTTTTGTTTTGCAATTGAAATTGCCGCCCTTCCCACCCCCAGTTCCTTTGCAAGTTGAATCTGTTTTTTTATTGGAGTGAGCTTACTAAGCCTCTCAAAAAAATCGTCAAATTTCACATCCATCATAAGGGAGCATACCAGTTAGTCTTTCCTGCTTCAAAACACCATTGACCAGGAACACCTCGCCTGGTTCCATACTTTGGATGTCTTAACCACTCAATGACGTTTTGATATGAGTTATATATCCTGATAAATGTCCTCTCATCTCCACCCATATCTGGATGATATTTTAACACACATTTTCTAAATGCATGTTTTACAACAACATATGGATCTTTATTTGTGATTAAATCGTGTCGTTTTATTTTAAGATAACTCAGTTCCTTAGATACCCCTACCAGGGATATCTTTTCTCTGGGAATAAGAAAGCTCTTATTAAATACCTTAATTTTCCCTTGTCTTAAAACTCCCCTACTGGCAGCGTCTCTATTGCCATGGTCCTTAAGTGTATTCCACCATATCTCTCCAAGGAGAAATACCATTCTTTCCATGTCATATATTGGACGCATACCAGGTGTTCGATTATAAAAAAAAGAATAAACATTATCTGAATCATATGGGAGGATATTTAAACCAAGTATGTGCCCAGTGAAAAAAAAGGTTGCATATCTTGCATTTACTGCCCTAAGGAGATTATTAAACCATTTCAATCTAAATATAAAATCTTCCTTACACCGGGAAGAACAGTACTTTTTCCTCCCTTTAGCTAAAGGAATACCACAACAATCACATACTCTAAATCTTTTCACTGTATCTGGTAGAATGGTTGTTTTTTTCAAATTCATGAAGATCTAATAACAGCTACTCTTTTCCATGGCAAGTTTAGTGTCCAGGTAGGTGGATAATAGTTTTCTAACTTTCTTTTATATTTTCCTTTAAGAAATTTAAAATCTTTTTTTCCATTTTCTCGCCAAAACCAGGTAGATGTCTTATTTTCCCTTCTCTTGCATAGTCCAAGAGTTGTTTGAGTGTTCTTATGTCTAACTCTTTGAGTAGGGTTTTTATCTTTTTTATTCCAAGCCCAGAAATATTTAATATATTGAGAATACCCTGTGGATATCTCTCCCTAAGTTTCTTTAATTTTTCAAGGTCGTTTGTCCGTACTATTTCAATTATCTTATTTTCTATGTTTTTTCCAATCCCTGAAAAGACTTTAAGATCATCCCCATGCCTCACCATCTCAGCAATATCATCACCAATCCCACGAATAATGTTGGCAGCATTTCTGTAAGCCCTTATTTTATGGAAATTTTCTCCCTCTAATTCAAGATAAATGGCAAGTTCATCTAATTTATCTGCAATTTCATCATTGGTAATTTTTTTACAAACCATTACACACTATCCCCAGAGATCATCTAAAACCCCTGTTAGACCAAGAAGCTCTATTTTTTTGTTCAAAAATTCAGAAATAGTGGGTTTCACAGGACGTTTGATTAAGGTCATGGAGGCCTCTGAGGGAAGTTTACAGCCTTTCTTTTGATTGCAACTGATACAGGCAGTTACCACATTGGTCCATGAAAAATCCCCACCCCTGGACTTTGGAACAATATGATCAATAGTGGGCTTTGATTTGATTCTCTTCCCACAATACTGACAAATGTAACAGTCCCTAATAAAAATATTTCTTTTTGATAAGGGCACACTCCTTTTGTACAAACTCCTCACAAACTTAATTAACCTAACAACAAGAGGGACTCTTATTCTGTGATTAAAGCCATGGATTACTCGATTGGTATATTTTATCACTTCAACTTTCCTTTGCACCAGGAGTTTTACAGCCCTTTTCCAATTGATTATATTTAGATAACTATAGTCTGCATTTAAGACAACGACCACCCCCATCTCAAACCCCTCACTTATCAATTATTTTATGTTAGACAAGTTAGGATGGGAGATAGATAGCAAAATATTACTATTTTTGTAAAGAACAAGACAAAGTTAATCTCACCACAATTTAACAATTTTTGTGGTTGGGTAATAAAATTCAAGGATTTGTCTAAAATTATATCCCCTTTTGCCCATCTCAGCACTTCCCCATTGGGAATATCCAACACCATGACCCCAACCCTTTCCAGAAAATATCATCTTACCGTTCTTTTTCTCAATGGAAAACAAAATCTCAGGGAGTTTTAATGCCCTACGAAGTATAGTCCATGTCCTGTACTCTTTATTTACTGTATCTGATACTATCTTTATACTAATAATTCTCCCAGAGGGACTAACTTTTGTAGGCACTATCCTTTTCAAATTTCGCACAGGAACGCCTATTCTTCTGAGCTTTTTTTCTACCTCGTCCACAGTAAAAGTCTTTTTCCAGGAAGACATTTTTCCTTCAAGGGATAGTGGATCGGGATGTGCCACAAGATATGGTTTATTCAATTTAAATATATAATTTGCATCAGCAGTATATCCCCCACTGTTGGCAGTATACATTGCTAAAATAGGTCTATTTTTTTCCATAAGAATTAGGCCCCTTGTCTCATTTACAGCCTGTGTGGTCTTTTTAGTCTCACGATCCACACCCTTATATGCCTGGTCCCCCTCATTGTCTACCAGGTCATAATCCCAATTTTTTCTGTGTAATACTTGATAATATGCATATGTCCTTGAAGCCACAGCCTGTGCTTTCAAGGTCTCAAGGGGCCAGGAAGGATATGATTCCGATGGAACTACTCCCCATAAATACCTCTCTATATCAAGTACATTTAAGACCATTAACCTATTCTTTTTGGGTTTTATAATTATTTTGCCCCGCACCCTTTTTGAATACTCCCCAGACCTAATCTTAATAGGACCATTTGACTCAATTTGGGTTTCGCTCTTTATACTGGCAGTATCAAAAACCAGACTCTGGACGCCCTTTGGGGTTCCATTTATTACCAGGCCATCCCCTTCAACCTTAACAAGCCTGGCCTTTCTGAGCAAAAGTACCCTAACCAATGGAGGCGGAACTTTTTTTATAGGTTTCACAGTGGGGGGAGTAACAGCCTTTTTGGCCTGTTCCAAAAGGACTTCTGCTTGAAACCGAAACCGACCATTTGGATATACAGAAAGGTATTTTGACAAAACCCTGGCAGCTCCTTTATATCGCATCATGTCAAAGAGCAAAAGTCCTTTTCTATATAGCGCAATCTCCCTTCCCTCAGGGTAGTTGGCAATAATTTTATTATAGATCTCAAGGGCCTGGTCTTCGGCATCTAAAAATGTGGCAAGGAGATTTGCCTTATGCAAAAGCACCTTTACCTTTGTTTTTTTAAATGGCGTTACCTCAAATGCTGTATTGTACGCTTCAAGTGCATCCAAATATTTTCCAACATCTATTAAATAACTAGCATAATTAATATTCCATTGAGCCAGCCTCTCTTGTGCAAGGGTCTCCTTATTTAATTCAGAATGTGCATAACTGCTCCCAAAACATAAAAGAAAAGAAAACAACACTAAACTGGCTATATTTTTCCTCTTCATGGAGCACTCTCCTTTTTTTCTTTTTTTAATTTTTCAGTTAAATGAAAACTTTTAGAAATAAATCCCTTTTTGATTTCGCCTTTGATCTCCATATTATTTTTCTTAAGATCGATGTCTCCATAGGAATAGAGGTTCAAAAGAGATGAATCCAATTTTAGTTGTTTAATTTTGATTTCTTTTAGCCCTCCACTTAACGATAAACCAAACTTGCTAAATTCCAGGCTGTCTTCCAATTTGGCTGGGTTTAGCCTGACAAAACTCAAGACATCTAAAATCACACCAACCTTTTTACCTAAATTTGAAAGCTTTAGTATCTTACCATCTTCCACATCTACAAAGGCATCAAACCACAAATTCTCCTTTAAATCCTTAATAGTCTTACCCTGAAAATTAATAGTGGTCTGTAGATTGGTATCCCCTGTAATATAAACCGGGGCCTGCCTTATAAAACAACCCAATAAGTGATCCATTGGGATGCTAATGGTTCTGATATCAACAATTCCAGAAACACCTGTATCCAAAAATTCTATTCCACCAGAAAATGAGATATTACAAAAATATCCATTAAAACTTATTGATGGATGATTTTTGAACAAGATATCCCCTTTTAAAGGAGAAATTTCATATACATTATCATGTGTTATATATTTAAGGGAATCAAACTCCAAATGATAATGGGATGAAAAGCTGGAAATAGTCTCTGGGACTTTAGGTTTTATTTCCTTGTTTTCAAACCTACGCTCAGTATTTATTTTTTTATCTTCTGCTTTTCTCTGAATTGATAAAAACCTCAACTTCCTCGTGATTAAATCAAACCTACTGGGACTAAGCTTCGCCTGGGTAGCACCCAAAATCTTACCTGCTGGGATTGAAATGGAATATTCCAACTCACTGTCATTGACCAAATCCTTTTTGACCTTAAAAAATTCTACCTTTGTATCCCCCTGTTCAAGATCAGCAATATTTAGAGTTAATCTTGTATTTTTATAGATTTCCCGGAGGTGGGAAGATATATTTTTCAGAGGTATTTTAGTGTCAAAGGCCAATTCAATACTTCCCTTTTTGTTTAACTGACACTTTAAATTTCCGTTATTTAAATCAATCTCCCTATTATTGGCTAAAATATTCATTCCCATATCATATACAATACCAGTTAAGTTTTTATAATTAAAACTTGTATTTTCAATATTAAGTAATGATTTAACAGTAAATTCCTTATCTTGTATACCATACTTTAGTGCTGTTTGAGTAATTTTTATATCTCCTCTATTTATAAATAAATCCATGTCATGAGATTTTATGATGCCTTTTTGGATATTTACTAAAAATTTTTGTATTAATAAATCTAATTTATTGTTTTTTATTTTTATATTTATTGGATCAAATACAATCTTTAATATTGATTCCCTATCTGTTTTTATAATAATTTTTTTATTTGAAGATAGTTTACTCTGTAAGGAAATACATGTAGAATTATCTTGATGCTCAAAGTGAGCATTGATTTCCATATTAAGAGATAATCCTGGTATGATTATGGAACTTGCATCTATTATTGGCATATTTTTTTTCAATATTAAATTTAGAAAATTTACTTGAAAATCACTGGACTTTACTTCTATATTATTATTTAAATAATTCACATACGTGCAATTGGTCAATAATGACAGTATTATTGGATTTTTGTAGTTACCATATAATTCTAAGGATGTGGGATTGGCAGCAATTTTTGCAGAAAATTTAGTTAAATTGATATTCCTTGAGTTAAGTCCAGTTAAAACAAGTTCAGTGTCCTTTAGGGCAAGAATACCTTTAGCCGTAATATCCTTTACAGGGTAAAGATTTTGAATTTTTTTTAACTTGCTTAATATATTATGTTTTATATCAGGATAGATCTTAAATAATAGATTTGACAAAGTAGCTAAATTTAAGTGTACACCATTTGCCTTAAAGACTAAAAGGTCATTAGCAATACTTAAGTCAATTTGTCCAATAGAATTATCTTTTAGATTGGTGCTATCTATCTTTAAAATTATGGATTTCTTTTTTGAGTTTGCAGATAGATTTAAATTTTTGATGGTTATTTTCTGTTGTACATAATTTGGGCCACTAATTTTATTTACTTTTAATTCATATTGGTTACCATGCATTTTAAAAAAAACGCCAGAGAGGCATATATTTCCTGTGACTTCTTTGGGCAGATTAAGTTTCACTCCTATTTTTTTCAGAAGATTAAATATTTCAACAACATCAGCTGAAATGAATTTTGATGTAACTACGACGGTTGCAGGATCTTTTTTTTGAATCCTTATATTAAAATCGCCCTTAAACTTTATATTTAAAAGGGTTATATCACCACTAAAATGTAGTTCATCAGCATCTATTGGTAAATCAAAATTTAATTTCCCTGAGAACTCTAAACCGAGACTTTGATAGAGTTTATCTTTTTTTGGACGCGAAATAGTTCCGTAGCTATTTTTGAAGCATGTAATTATAAAAACACAACATATAAAAATCAAAATAGAAAAACGGAGTCTCATAATTTTTACTTATTAAGCTAATTATTAAAGAGGGCATCAGGGACTTAAAACCAAGTTCCCTGATGCCCTCTTTTCGTGATTATTTAAGAAGAAATACAACCCTAGCCTGGTTTAAAAACTGAGTTTTTTCGTTGTTTACAAAAATCAATGCAGAAGCATCTTTATCTACTGCAACATCAGTATTTTTGATAACCTTTATAGCTTTAATCTCAAGGGGATTTTTTGCACCCCAGGTCTTAAGCAATGCCTTAGCTTTTGTTTCATCATTGGTGAAACCACCGCATCCCCTCTCTACAAGAACAGAGCTAACTATCTTTGAGGGATCAAATATAATTTCACCACTTTCACTTAATATCCTGTTAACAAGAGCCGGTCTAAACGGATATTCTCTAACATCCACAATAACCCCGTCGTAAGGATTCACCATCTTGGATGGAGTCATGACCTCAGGCTTTGGCTGGGGAGTTTGGGGCTGCATTTGTACATTTGTCTTTGGTTTTTCCATTACCTGGGGAATCATCTTTGGTTGAAAGGTTGGCTTTGGAGGTGGCAACATACCCTCATCTTTTAAAAGGGGCAAAATCACATCATAGAGCCCTCCATGTCCCCTTAGGTAGAGTCTTAGACAAACCTCTGCATATCCCCTATTTGGATAATATTTTTCTCCGCATTTAATAGCCCCTCTTAGGACACCTTGAACTGTGGTTCTAATATTATCACTCTGCAACATTCCATCCCTAACAGTAGTAGTACCGTACAATGTAATTCCCTGTAATACTTCTAAAAGATCCCTTTGGGCCACCACTGTTGCAGCCCTAACAGCCCTATATCTACTTTGGCCCTCTTCTGATGCTCCAATAACCTGAATATAACCTTCTGAAAAGACCTTTACAGGGTCAGTAACAGGCTGCCACTCATCAGCCATAGCATTAAAACACATAAAAATAAAAATTCCCAAAATTAATCCTATCTTCTTCATAACCTCCCTCCTTTAATAAATATTCATTATATTTCTCAATTTCATAAGGGCCAATATTAGTTCAGCCCCTTCCACATTGTCATTTGGCCTAAATTCACCAGATATATCAGGTTCCATTAACCCTCTGGTGGTCACATTCATCACAGCATTAAACCACGCTACATTTGAGGGAACATCGGGGAATGGACTTTTCTCTGTTCCAAAATAGGCTGTAGCTATGGAATTGTCACCGGTCAATTTAATAAGCAAATCCTCCAAAATAAAAGCAAGTTGTTTTCTGGTGACAGGCTCTGCAGGTTTAAATAAATATGCCTGTGTAGTTTTATCATATTCAGGTTGAAGTCCCCTGATATTCCACTTTATCACAGTGAGTATTTCTTCTTTAAATGGACTGTTTAATACATCAGCAGGTACAAAAGCTGCCTTAGGCAACTTTGATTTAATAACGATCCTGCCTGCCATAAATTTGTCAAGATGGAGTTCATCCACAAGTAATGCTGCTACATCGCCTCTGGTTACCTCTGGCTTTACGGCTATTTTCTTAGCTACTTTAGTCAAAGTATATTGCCCCATGGCCCTGACTATCTTCTGGACCCTCTTGAACATCATATCTGCCTTGTTATGCCACTTACCTGGCTTTGAGGATAATGTCTTTGAAAACGCATCTTCTGCCTTTCTAAACTCATATCCCATATAATAAGCATAACCCATAAAATAATGAGCAGCAGCAATGGTCTGATAATATGGCAACTCTTCTTCCTTTACATCTTTTAAGCCAAGTGCATCTTCGTAGTGATCTTCTGCATCTTCCAGCCATCCCTTTGGTTGTGCAGTAAAATAAACACGAATTGCTGTAACATGATAGATAAATTTTTCACTGTCATTTTCTGCTGCCTTTCTCGCCTTGTTCAAATAGTCCAGGGCATTTTTTGCATCCACTTCCCAGTGACCTTTTGATTTCTGCCTGTGGGCATCTATTGCATACACAAGGGCCTTTCCAGCCAGAGCAGGACTATACTCTTTGTCCAGATAAATCGCCCTATCAAAGTGATGTCTTGCTCCTTCAATATCCTCTTTTTCTATTAACTGCATTCCCATAAGGTAGTGGTGCTGGGGATTATCCTCCATTGAAATACCAACCTGTTTTTTGGGACCACAGGCACCTATTAAAAATAGTGCCAGAATCGTTACTACACACCATAACTTCTTCATACTTACCTCCTCCTATTGTTTTAACTTTTTCTCCATCTTAATCATTGCCTCTAAATACCCTTTATATTTTGACACCTGGTATTTTTGGGCAACAGTATAACCCACCACCTGGAAATAAGTTACAGGTAGTGCTATAAGTTGTTTTACAATGTTTGCATACCTCCTTTCATAGAATCTCCGATCTCTTTTTGAAAATACACCTTTTTTCATAAGAAAAGGATAGGTAACAAATGCCCTGGTCAAATTCATCTTCCGCATTGTAGCCACGTCATTTATAATTTTAACAGTTAAATTCAAAATAACAGACATATTCTCTGCAAAACTCCTATCAATATAGTCCACTATTTCTTTTAACTTCCTGGCCTTTTTTATATTTTCTCTGGTCACATTCAACGTGGTTAATGCCTGTTTGTACAACCTATCCTGCAATGCCTTTTTTACCCTTAACCTTTTAATTAGAACTGATTTTTGTTTTCTAAGAGCAGCCTTTTCAGCCCTATTTAACCCCTTATCCTGCAATCTTGCCTTAATAGACTCTAAATCAGCCTTTGTTAAAGCGGCCTCTTCATCCACCCTCTTAATCTGCATCCTGAGAGATGGAGATAGAAGGGAATAAAATACTTCTTTGAATGTCCCCAATTGCTCTCCTTTAACTGGTCTAAAACAACATATCTCAACTGGTAGATCTGCCCAATTTTTTATTCCTCCACGTCTGTAAAAATATTTTGTGAGCATGAATTCAGTTGGTCTATTAAAAAAATCACACTTTCTATAAAACACAGATCTCTTAATTTTTTTACACACAGAACTACCTGGAGTTGCATCATTGAAGCTTTGTCTAAAATAATAGCAATCACAGCCAAAAGGAACATAGGAAAGCACTGATTTAACGTGTTCAAATTCAACACCTAAATTTTCACATCCCTTTATGAACATTCTAGATCCCAAGGCACCCAGGGCACTATAGAGAATGTTATTTTGAGACATAGACAAGATGCTCACTGCATAGGCATCCACATTATACACATCGTAAAAGGAAAAATCCTTTTTTAATAGTCTCTTAAGACAATCATTATACTTTGTTTTATTTCTCTTTTCCTTCTCTGTTAGATAACTGGTCCGATAATAACTATTTAAAATCTCGGGCCAATTATCTTCATAAGACACAGGCATGCGCTCAAGCATTACCTGATTCATTTTGACTATAGCAGCGATTTCATTTGCCAGGGTTATATCTATTTCTGCTTCTATGAGAGGATTTTTGTTTTTAGCCCCCTGCTCTCCAGCAAAATAATTGGCCACATTACCCATTGTCATCATCCCACCTGTGGCACAGCCATAAGCAAATAGAACAAATAATAACAATATCATCCTGGGAAAACGCATAAGTTTTCTCCTTTCTTAATATCCTGTTGGAGTTTTAAATTCCTCCAAGAGCTTTTTAGTATTTTTTTGTCTCTTTGAAGCTGAAAACGCAGTATTTAATTCATAGGATACATCGCCCATGGCCTTTTGAATGTCTAAGTCCCCGGGTTTTAACATCGCAGCCCTTCGATAATACTTAAGGGCCTTGCTTAGATATTGTTGTTGTGTATTCATATCATTGGCATTGTTCCACGCCATACATTCAAGTGCAACACCTGCATTGTAAAGAACACTTGCATCTCTACATGTTGGACTATCTGCCATTGGCTTTAACACCTCATACGCCCCAATACAATTTCCAGCATTTATCATATCCGAGGCACCCTTAGCCATACCACTAATACCTTTTACTGGCCGTAAAATAGTTGATTTGACTGGAACAAATTGCCTCACCACCCGTCTGACTGCTTCTTTAATTAACTTTTCCTTTACCCTGATAATGGATGGCAACTTATCTTTCCTATAAGCAGGCTGAACATATGTCTTTTCAATTAAAATAGGGTCTGCAGTGGAACATTCTAACATCCCTGCCTGTCTTACAGAGAAATTGGCCTGAAAAACGCCGTAGCGTTTCACAACTCCTGCCTCTCTTTTAGTGGTAACGCGAAAATTAATTACCCGTACACTCAAATCTGGATACTCACCTTCCATAGAAGACACAGTAACAGGATTGATAAATTTGGTCTCACCAAGAACTGCCCTGGCGAATTGGGCAATTAAATATTTATCTCCTTTAGATACATTTCCACTAATTGTATCTGCGCCCACATACATATAAGAGATACCATTATCCCCGCCAGAAGAGCACACAAGCCCTTCTTTAACAGTATTTGGGTGGTAGACATTGACCAGGGCACCCCTGGAGCTTACCTGGGTTGTTGCACAACCACCCAGAAAAACAAGTACAATAAAAAAAACAAGCCACTCTTTTTTCATGGTTAATACCCTCCTCCTGCGCCAGAATAACTTCCTTCAAACATGACCCTTGAACCAGATACTTCTGCAGGGATCAGCCCTATGCCTTTTTTCTTAAATGTTTTTCTCAAAATCCTTCGAACAGAAGTTGGATCGGCTTCATTAAAGATCTCAACCTCCATATAACTTCCAGTTTGCCTTGCAACCCTATACCGCCATCCCAATTCCTCTAACACATCCTCCACCTTATCCTGCTGATTTATATTAATGTTTCTAAGTATCAACATGACAAACTTGGCCCTGGATCCACTAAAACGGGTCACGATTTTTCCTATAAGCCTGTCCACTACCCTTGGACCAATCTTTATGGCTACCCTTGCAACACCATCCTGGATACCATATTCTCCTCCCCTGGTTATAGTCTTTCCCCGATCCTGAACATTCGCAAAAAGCTCTCCAGTGGTACAATCATATGCCTTTAAGCTTAGTGTGGCATAAATTAGGATATATCCGTCATTTGTGGGCCTTTTTCCAGCGTCAAAGCTGACTATTACAACAGCATCGCCAGTTTCCTGCCTGGCAATATTAATTGCAGTCTCTTCGTCAACAACCATCTCAGCAGCACGTCCCCTGATTCTCTTTAGCTGGGAAGGCAAAAATACTCTAAATCCCTTGGATGAGAGTCTATCTTCGATTAAATCCATAACAGACTGAACGGCCTTTGAATTATAGGGTAAATCCAACCCAGTGCGTGGCTTATAAAGGACCACTACTTTCCTCTCATCAAATTTGGTTTCCTGAAATGTGCGTTGAAACCTTGGATCCTCCATAAACTGGGAAACTGCATTCTTTAATTTCACATCATCTAAATCCACATTTAGTTTCACCTTATAAACATCAGTTACTGGATCTTTTCCTTCTGCAATAACTTTATAACTTCTAACATACCCAGCACTCGCCGATGTAATACGATCATAAATCAACTTTCCCTGGGACACATTGGATGTTGATGTGACCATGGTTCCAAGTGCCTCTTCCACTGCTGCCCTTATACCATTGTTAATAGCAGCCTGTCTGGTCTGTCCTTCTCCTATTGCAGTTACTGTCCTTGCCCAAAGGGGTGTACTGACCAAGAAAAATACCAGGATTCCCAATAAACTAAGCTTCCTAATCATGACTCATACCTCCTTCCTTTTTTTTATTGTTTATATCCCTGAAAAATACCTTCATTGACTGTAATGTGGGATTGTTTGGATTCAACTTAAGTCCTTTTTCAAGGAGCTGTCTTGCCTTTTCCTCTTTATTTATCTGCAAAAAATACCTAATTCCCATTTGATAAATTCGTGACTCATAGGGGTATTTTTTAATAGCCTGGTTTATTACTCTTTCAATTGATGGATCCTGTATCATTGAAAGGGCATATATGTAGTAAATATAGAGGGAGGCATCTGAATAGACTGGAACTACCTTCTTAAAAATCTGGACTGCCTTACCATAATTTCCCTTATTCAAAAAGGATATTGCATCATTAGCCAATTTTTTAAATCTTTCTACTACTTGTTTCAGGCTTATCTCTTTTCCTTCTGGGTATGGATCTGATAAAAAAGAGACAACTTCAACATTTCCATTTACCCTGAAATTTGCTGGTTCTGTTGTTCCCAGATAATTTGAACTAATTTTTATTGGAACCTGGCTATCTATATTCACATCATTATCAATGAAATTATTAAATTTAATATCCACATCCCCTCTATCTATTTTAAGGGATAATTTATTTCTCTCAAAATCACAATTGGAAATAATTACCTTCCCATCCTTTACCCAGACAGCCCTTTGTAATTCCTTGAATGTAGAATTTGAAATCCTGGCACTATTTATTGTTTCAATTATTAATCCTGTTTTCTGTCTAATAACTGATATATTTTCAGCTGTAATATTTCCTTTAACGTAGATTTTAGATATTCCCTGGATATGAAGATTAGATATGTTCATGGTCCCAGTTTCATCTATCAGTATATCTTTTGTACCATTGGTATTATCTGAGTGGATAAAACTGGATTTTACAATCAGTTCTCCTTGAATCTTTAAAAGGGAATTATTTTTAAATGCAATGTCAACATCAGGACCAATTTGAACCTTTGTTCCAAAGGGCACTGTACATGTTCCGTTTATAAAATATCTTCCCCTAGTGATATTTGATACTATTATGTCAGGCAACTTTTGTTCAATAAAAACAGGAAGAGATAAAGGCCCTATCTGGACAGGTTTGGATTTATTTCCCACTCTATCTACACTGACAATTCTATAGAAATAATTTACTCCAGGTTTAAGAGACATATCAGTCCATGAAAAATCTGTTACTTCAGCTACTTTCTTGTAATCAGTAAGGGGTCTTATACTCCTGTATATCTCGAACTTAGACGTATCGGTGTCTGTGGTATTCCAATTTAGGACTATTGAATCCTTTTTTATAACAGACAAGAGATCTTTAACTTCTTTGGGTGGAACGCCATCAATATTCACCAGAGGAGATGACTCCATCCAATCACGCCTCTCTCCCTGTTCATTTTCAAGGTGTACATAAATTATTCCTCTTTTCAGAAAATCTCCTTGGCGCACAATATATACGCCTTTATAAATTCCATTTTGTACCTCTGACATTGGGACCTTTTTTATAAGAGGATCCACATCAAAATAGGCCTTACCACCAGCTGTTCCTTCCAATCCCACCATAATCTTATCGCCAATCTTAAAAGTAGCATTGGATACATTTGTTACCACTCTTAAGATTTTAGGCTTTTTTGCTGCACTGGAAAAGGTAGGTATTAAACTGGATATTTTAAATGCCCAGTCAAAAATTACATTTTTTATATTCACATTTCCTTCGCTACTAACCACTGACGATACAACTGTAGCAATGGCCCCAAGGGGATCAGTAGCTATTGATAGTTTCTTTCTTGTAGCAGTCTCCCGCCAACAACCCAACTTTTTTTTCCTGGTATATAGACACAATTGCCCGTCCATTTTATAATATTGTGCAAATGCCACATTAAAACTTGATAGCCTGTACACAGAAATAGTCAATGCCCCATCTAAACTGGAATTTTCTTCAAATATTTTTTTCAGTTCTTTATGAGTGGGCTTTTTTGAAAAAGAACTGGCACCTTTTAATCTAGATACCACATATCCCTTTCCAGACATATAATTCTTAATCACATTTTTAACCATACCCAGTGCAGCAAGTTCTATATTCTTCTTTGAGAGAGGTATTGGCCCAATTATGGCAATTTTTCTTGGCAGTTCCTTTTCTGGTATAAAAACCACGTTCTGGTTTGCTGAAAATGCGAAACCAATCAGGGAAAAATAGAGAATCAAAACAGATAAAAAAACTCTCATAATAGTTCCCCTTTTATTTCAGATTATTTAATTATAGATTTATCAAAACAAAATTCAATGTAAATGATTTTTATCACATTTTTAGGTTGACACGTAATCGTTGGGTTGATTAAGTCAAATATTAAACATTTTACTATAGAAAATAACTAACAAAAAAAAGGACATGGCGCAATGAAAAAGATAATTCTTTATATATTAGGAATGGTGGTGATTTTTCTTTCATCAAAGACAATCCTTGCTGGGACATGTGACAAATCAACATTGAAAACATTAAACAAACACCTTCCCCAACCCCTCCCCCCAGGGTCCAAAATAATTTCCCAGAAAAAAGTCTCAGGCCTATGCGAGACAATTGTGGAATTTAGGGGGAGAGATATCCCCTTTTATTCTACAAAGGATTTTGTAATTGTTGGACAGATGTTTAAAAACAAAAAGAATTTACCAGCAGATACATTAAGTGGATTGGTAAAAAATTCATTTTTAAAAAATAGAAAAAAATTAGATAAACTATCTATCTTCACCTACTCTCCTCCACATACTAAAATAAAACACACCATATACATGTTTACAGATCCTGTATGTCCCTATTGCCATAAGGCCATACAAAACATAAAAAATCTGGCTAAGCTCACTAATTCAGAAATAAAAATAGTGCTATTTGCAGTACATATACCCCAGGGAGATACAGAGATTAACAAAGTTATTTGCAGCAATATGGACATTAATACATATATTTCCACTAATTTCCCTTTAAAAAAACAAATTAAACCATGTAATAAGGCTCAAAAAATAATTAAAGCTACTTCTAAATTAGCACATGAGTTAAAAGTAAGTGCTGTACCAACTTTCTTCCTTGACGATGGTACGAAGATAACAGGCGCAAATATAGCCAGAATAAAAAATGCTATTGAAAGAATAGACAGTGAAAAAAAATAGGGTTAGGCCTACTCTCAAAAAAAAGCATCATACCTAACCCTGTTTATTTTAATTATAACTTTATAACTTAGCTCTTATTTTTCCACATATCTTCATCAGTAAAGCATTTTTCATCAGTGTCCATAAAATGTTGTGCATCTTTTTCAACGTCTCTATCGTCTTTAGGTGATGTTAACACTTCCTTATAATATTCGTGTTGTATGAGTAAACTCATAATTTCATTTGTACCTGTCCAGATCTGGGTAAGTCTAATATCCCTGATAAATTTTTCCACTGGATAAACATCTGTATACCCAATCCCACCCATTATTTGCATTGCCTTATTTGCCACATCCCATGCAGTTTCAGTTGCAAATTTTTTTGCTTCACTAACAAGCCTTCTTGAATTAGGCGCATTATTATCAACAGCTTTTGCTGCCATATATACAATGGCTCTGGCAGCATCTAACTTTGTTATTGCATCACTAACCATAAAACTCACTGCTTGATACTTTCTAATTGGCTTTCCAAAGGCAAATCTTCTATCACTATACCTAACTGCCACATCCAGGGCAGCCCTTGCCATGCCCAAACATGCAGCAGCAGAGGTAAGTCTTTCTGGAATCATCATCTGATGAAACACCAATGCACCTCCATGCATTGGGCCAACTAAATTTTCTTTAGGCACCTTGACGTCTTTAAATATTAACCTACCTGTACCACCACCCCTGGTACCCATTAGACCATACTTATATTCTGTTTCCACACCAGCTGACCTCTCAATAATAAGGGCACTAATTCTTTCATATTTGTTCGCTGCTGGGTCCTGATTTGTCTTACAGTACACCAGGAAAAAATCTGCCTCTGTGGCACCAACAATAAACCTCTTCTGACCATTAACAATAAAATGATCCCCATCCAAAACAGCCAAAGTAGTGGCTCCAAAAAAATCAGAACCACCACGCGGTTCTGTTAATGCCTCAGCAGATATCAGATCTCCCTTTAACATTGGCTTTAGATACTTCTCTTTCTGGTGCTCTGTACCAAATTTATCAAGGGCCTCACCAACTATGGAAGGCATAACCATGGCACATCCCAGAGATGTCCCTAAAAGCCCTATCTCTTCCTCTGCTATCACCTCATCTGTCCATGAAAGTCCCCTGCCTCCCCACTTTTTATCAAATCTAAGTCCAAGGAGATTCCTCTCACCTGCCTTTTTTATAACCTCACGTGGATATTCTACCTCATCCCTGTCCATCTTTCTGATTAGCTCATGGCTAACTTCATTTTTTACAAATTCTCTCATCTCCTTCTGAATACTTTTTTCAGTATCTCTTATGAGTTCCGTATAAAACATAATAACTCCTCCTGATTACTGTAAATTTTTTCCTTAACGGTTGCCTGGTAAATTATAGTTTTTTTAATTGAAAATGTCCACTTTTTTTAGTAGACAGTGTCACTTCTTTTTTTTAGAAATACAAAAAGTAAAATTGGTGGTATTATGGTAAGAAAATTCAGGATTTCAGACCTCCATCAAAGGATAGTTTCAAAGAAAACCCTTTTTAAAACACTGACCTATATAGATCAAAACCCCAATTTAAGAACACCCCTATTATTAATTGACAGGGAAAAACTTATTCAAAATGTTAAAATAATGGGCAGTCAAATACCCAACTCAAGGGTATTTTATGCTGTAAAGGCCAATGGCGACATTGAGCTAATAAATCTTCTAAAAAATATGGGGCTAGGGTTTGAAATAGCCTCAATTGGGGAGTTAGACTTACTGAAAAAACTTAATGTATCCCCAGATAAAATAATCACAAGCAATCCAGTAAAATCCCCTGATTTTATACAGGGCCTATTTAATTATGGAGTAAAATATTTTGTTTTTGATTCTATATCAGAGATTGAAAAGTTAGAGAAATGGGCACCTGGCTGTTATGGTTATGTTAGACTCTCAGTGCCAAATGAAGGCAGTGAGTGGCCCCTTAGCAAAAAATTTGGTGTAGAATTGGATATGGCATTTGATTTGATAAAAAGGGCAGCTAAAAATAAAATAATTAGAACAACTGGCATAACTTTTCATGTTGGTTCTCAATGTTTAAATCCATATAATTGGTACATTGCAATAGATAAGGCCAAAAAATTATTTGATATGTGTATGGATATGGGGATAAAGATAAAGATGCTTAATATTGGCGGTGGATACCCGATTAGTTATACCAGACTGGCTCCAGATATAAAGGAGGTTGAAGAAAAGATATCCTATTATCTGGCAGAAAAGTTTAATGATGATATTGAGATATTTATAGAACCTGGAAGGGCCATTGTTGGAGATTGTGGAATTATGATCGCAAAGGTGATTGGTACAGCAAAGAGGGAGTATGAAAACTGGATATATTTAGATGTCGGTGTATTTAATGGTCTAATGGAGGCTATAGGAGGAATAAAATATTTGTATATATTTGAAAGATCATCATCAATAGACACAATAAAGGAATCAGAAGACAGATCATTCTTTAATAAACACAAGAAATGGACAATAGCGGGTCCCAGTTGTGATTCAATGGATGTAATAGAAAAGAATATATATATTGAAGAAGAACCAGACTCAAATCAACTTGTACTCATCCCATCAGCTGGTGCTTATACAGTATCATATGCATCAGAGTTTAATGGATTTCCCATACCAGAGGTAAAAATAATTTAAATTAAATTGCATGGAGGCAGTCTATGGTAACCTTTACAGAAAACGAACCTTTTTCTCCAATAAAATATCAATATGCAGTTGAAAAAATCTTATATAAAGGGAAAAGTCCATATCAGGATATTATGGTTTTTGAGAGTCCGGATTTTGGGAGGGTGCTTGTACTGGATAATATTGTGCAATTAACCGAAAGGGACGAATTCTTCTATCATGAAATGCTATCTCATATTGCCCTGCATACACATCCAGAACCCCGGAAAGTAATAGTAATTGGAGGGGGCGACGGCGGCACCATGAGAGAAGTATTAAAGCATCCTTCAGTTAAAAAGGCGTACCTCGTAGAGATAGACAAAAAGGTAGTTGACGTATCCAGGGAGTATTTACCATTTGTTTCATCTAAACTGGACGATCCAAGGGTTGAAATACATTATACAGATGGAGCTGAATTTATTAAATCAATAAACAACGTAGATGTTGTAATAGTAGACTCAACAGATGCAATAGGAATGGCAAGAACACTTTATAGCGAGGAATTTTTTAAAAATATTTACAGTTGTTTGTCTGAACATGGACTCTTTGTGACCCATAGCGAATCCCTTGGATTCCACAGGGAAATGACAATTGAAGTACAAAATACCCTAAAAAAAATCTTTCCCATAGTTGACCTCTATTCATTTGCTATACCCACATATCCAGGTAACTGGTGGAGCTTTGCAATAGCGTCAAAAAAATTTGATCCACGGATCCCAAACAAAAAAACAGTCCCTGCTACAAAATTATATGATAACGAAGTACACAAATGGGTCTTCCTTCCTAAAGGACTTTACTCAAGAATAATGAACCAGGAAGTTAAGTGGTAAAAAGAACAAACCAGGTGGTTTAGGGCGATGTTTACCTACACCACCTGGTATTTATAAAGTTTTCATGAATAATTTTATACAGGACTTTTACCTTTTTAGGTCTATTTTAGCCTAAATTATAAATAATATCAATTAGTTATCCAGATGTTTTTTGTAAAACCCCACTCTTTATTTTATACCCAAAGGCAGAGAGCATTTCAGCTTGGGTTGAAGTAGGTTCCTTTATTATCCTCACCGGTTTTCTTTTGCCAGAATGCCAGCAAAGACAACTGTGTCGTGTCCTCATGAATTCCATTATCTTGTCTGTACTTAAATCGGAAGCTCACCCCTACCAATTAGTATAACATATTGAATATTAATGAGAAAGTGGCGATTTTTAGGATTTTTATGTAGTCACTAATAGAGATATTTTTTAGTTGACATACATCAGATTATTATATATATAAGTAGACATGCATG